>CAMZHP010000074.1 GCA_947306845.1 uncultured Prevotellaceae bacterium | reverse complement strand
TGCCTCCACAGCTGTCATCGATGAGTTCTTTGACAAGGATCACAAGATGCTCGGCTATCTGATGGAGAAAGAGGTGACTGCTGTTGATAATGTGCTGGGCAACATCAAGCGCCCGTTCACCGCTATCATGGGTGGTTCGAAAGTCTCCACCAAAATCGGCATCATCGAGAACCTACTCGGCAAGGTGGACAACCTGATCCTTTGTGGCGGTATGACCTATACCTTCGCCAAGGCATTGGGTGGCAACATCGGCAACTCCATTTGTGAGCTTGACAAACTGGATGTCGCCCTTGAGGTAATCAAAAAGGCCAAGGAGAATGGCGTGAATCTCGTGCTGGGCACCGATTGCATCGCAGCAGATGCTTTCGACAACAACGCCAACACACAGGTATGCCCTGCCAACGACATCCCCGAGGGTTGGGAAGGTCTGGATGCTGGTCCTGAGACCCGCGAGGCTTTTGCAGCAGCTATCAAGGATGCCAAGACCATCCTCTGGAACGGTCCTGCCGGCGTGTTTGAGTTCGACAACTTCATTGGTGGCTCCAAAGCCATCGCCGATGCTATTGCTGAGGCAACAGCCAATGGTGCTTTCTCTCTGATTGGTGGTGGCGACTCCGTGGCCTGCATCAATAAGTTTGGCATGGCCGACCAAGTGAGCTATATCTCCACTGGTGGCGGCGCTCTGCTCGAGGCCATCGAAGGCAAGGTGCTTCCCGGTGTGGCAGCTATTGAGGCATAACAAAGAATACCACATATTAATCGACAAGGGTGCTCACGAGGGCACCCTTGTCGATTTTACTAATTCCTCACCACTACTTTCTTCCCATTTATAATGTAGATGCCTGTGGGCAGGCCTTTAAGCGATGTGGCTTTTTCCCTGAGCAATACGCCCGACAGGGAATAAATATTCATAGGTTCTGCCGGTGGCATGTCAAAAGTGATGACATCCGTAGTCGGATCTCCTTCTTTGTTGATTGTGAACTTATAACTGTTGCCCAACCATTCTGTCTCACTCGATTGATGGTTGATATAGTTTCTCATGTGCACAGAGTAGGTCTTTCCCATTTCCAGACTCTCAAAGCGGAATTCCAAGTCTGTGGTCGCACCAGGAGCGATACTCTGGTTGCGTGTCTTCTGATAAGCGATGTTATAGGTCTTGGAGCCCTCAAACACATAGCAGAGGATAGGCATGTAATAACCAGCACTACTGCTGTTGTTCTTGATCTTGGCCTTGAAAACAGCATCTGTGCTCGGAATGATCTCATACGATACAATCTGAAGATTAGATTTTGTCGTGGGAGGATTGATGATATCCACTTCCCATGGAGAGAGACCTGACGAACCGTCTTCCTTGATATCAAGCCATATTTTCCATTTGCCGGTAGAATTGGGTGTGAAATAGAGCGAAGTCTGTTCTACACCTCCAGATTCTATGGGCAGGCAAACCTTGTCGATAAATTCACCTTTGTCGTTTGACTTAGAGGCGAAAAGATAGAACAGGCCACTGTATTCCTCGCCTTCATTCTTGATGGTCATCTTTATTTCCTGGGGTTGGCTGACAATGTGGTTGCTTACACATTCGAGACTGTTGATGACCAGAGACCCCACAGGATGATAGGTGATTTTTGACACCTGTCCATTCAGATAAGTCACCTCATAATACATTTTAAAGTCACAAATCATGTGGTACCATCCTGAACCTGAAAGGATGGTGTAAGGATAAAAATTGTATGTGCCGTCGCTGAGGGAAAGAGCTTCGAGGTCAAGCACGACGGAGCGCATGTTCAATGGTTCGAAAGTGTCGGTGATTTTCCTAATGTTGTAAGAGTTTCCACCGATATTGGCATCCTGATAGGCAAAGCCATAGTCGAAGGTGCCAGAAAGGCCTGTACGGTTGGAATATTTGGCGGTGATGGTGTGTCCATCACGCGTGAATTCCTTCAATGATAACGTGCGCATCTCATCTTTTGCATTCGTGGGCTTTTGAATGCCTACTATGGCGGATTGTTCTTCAGAATAACCACTGTTGGAAATGCTACTTCCTGTGCCGCCTCTCATGGGATTGAGGATAGACAGTTTAAAATATCCATTGCAGTAGCCACCCCATCCCCAGTTGATGTGATAGAAGCCGTTGCCGTCGTAACCGTCGCAGATAAAGGCATGGCCACCTCCAGAATTCATCCCAGTGTAAAGCACGGGTCTTCCATTGTTGATCTCGCTGTATATCAAATTGTCCCATCCTTCTGCCGAGTAGTCTGTACGACTTACATGCCGAGTGTTGATGTCATAGTCAAAATAGGACCTGAGGGCCACTGCGACTTCAATGAGTGTTGCGTTCGAGGTATTGAGGCCAAAGTCCATCTTCAGGGAATGAGCGCAGTACTGCATCAACTGTGCTACAGCCTTGCACTCATTGGCCGTCTGTCCTTCGTCGTAGCGGTCGACCATGTTGTTCCAGTCGAATTTCAACCTGGGTAAGGCTTTTAGCTCTCCGAGCGTTTCATTGGAAGTAAAAGCAGGTATCTGACTGCAATTGTTCGTTGGCCATTTGTTGTAGCGCATGATCTGGGCCATGGCTGTAGCTACACAGCCCGTGACACAATGCATTCCATTTATAGTGGGGCATAATTGATTGTAGGCATCCCCTGTAGCGGAGGCATCTCCCTGGTCCCATTGTGTGGTGATCAGTTTACCAATGGCTTTGTGAGTGCTCACTTTCATTGGTGCTGCTTTCATATGACCTGTCTGCAAGTCAGAAATTTGATTGGCGTAATCAGTCAGCCATGCTTTCATGGTCTCACTGAGTCTTTTCTCATCAAATTGACAGTCGGTGCCATACCCCAGGATCTCCTCTGTACGGTCATCACCAGAGACGATGACAAAACCGTTGCCGTCTGTGGCATTGAAAACATAGATGGGCGCATGTCCTGCGGAAATAGGTGTTTGCTTGATGGTAAGGGGCGACAAAGAAGCTGTGGAAACACCCTTCTCCACATGTATGCCTATGTCCTTCATAAAAGTCATGGCTTTCAACTCTGCTTGTTGCCTGCTGACTCTTTGGGCGTGGCAAAAAATGGCGACAAAGGCCAATAGTAATAAAATGCTACGTCTCATATAAGATGTTGATGATACAAACACATGATTTCCTATACATATATATATTAATAAAGGTGCTCCTCAAGAGCACCTTTATTGATATTCAAAAGACCTATTTCTTGAACAGTCTCTTGTAGAGTCCTTCGAAACCTGCGCAGTGACGGGCCTCGTCCTTCGCCATTTCATGCACGGTGTCGTGGGTGGCATCCATGTTGGCCTTCTTGGCATTGCGGGCGATGCGGAACTTGTCCTCACAGGCGCCACGCTCTGCTGCGATGCGGGCCTCCAGATTGCTCTTAGTATCGCCGAGCACATCGCCAAGCAGTTCTGCAAATTTGGCAGCATGCTCTGCCTCCTCAAAGGCATAACGCTTGAAAGCCTCTGCCACCTCGGGATAACCCTCGCGGTCGGCCTGACGGCTCATTGCGAGATACATACCCACCTCACCACACTCACCATTGAAATGGTTGAGCAGGTCCTTGATCATCTCCTCGTCGGCACCCTCCTTGCGGGCAGCGCCCAACTCATGTACTGTGGCGAATGGCTGCTCCTCGCCCTCAACTACCTCATTGAATTTTGAAGCAGGTGCCTTACAGATGGGGCATCTCTCTGGTGGTTCCGGACCCTCATGGATGTAACCACAAACGGTACAAATGAATTTTTTCTTCATAATCTTTAGTGTTCTTGTGAAAAAATAGTGTTAACAACAAAACTTCTGAGAGCAAAGTTAAAAAAAAAGAATTAAGAACAAAAGAAAAACAATAATTATTTGTATGACAATTGAAAAAAAATATTGACTGTGTCATCATCATCATCTTTCATATTTCAAGTTTCATCTTTCATCCATTTCGTCATGCTTGTAAGCAAATTTCTTACTTTGGTGGAATAATATCATTTATTTCATCAAAAAACTATAATAATGTCGTTTCTTTTGATATTTTTGTGTAATTTTGCCACCGATTTGGAAAGGACAACCATTTTTTAGTATAAAATCACATCATTTAGTCATGAACAAGCTATCAAAGGTATTAGTGCTCGGGAGCGGCGCTCTGAAAATCGGTCAGGCCGGCGAGTTTGATTATTCTGGTTCACAGGCGCTGAAGGCATTGCGTCAGGAAGGCATTTCGAGTGTGCTGGTGAACCCCAATATCGCGACGATTCAAACCAGTGAGGGCATTGCCGACAAAGTCTATTTCCAGCCAGTGACCCCACATTTCGTCACGGAAATCATCAAGAAGGAGCGCCCCGACGGCATCCTGTTGGCTTTTGGCGGCCAGACAGCACTCAACTGCGGCACCGAACTATACCTGAACGGCACCTTGGAGAAATATGGAGTACAGGTGTTGGGCACCAGTGTAGAGGCTATCATGAACACAGAGGACCGCGACCGTTTTGTGCGGAAACTCGATGAGGTAGGTCTCAAAACCCCTGTCAGCCATGCTGTGGAAAACATGGACGACGCGCTGAAGGCAGCCCGAAAGATCGGCTTCCCTATCATGATCCGCTCTGCTTATGCCCTTGGTGGACTGGGCTCTGGCCTTTGCAGTGATGAGGCAGCCTTTAAGGAGATTGCTGAGAGCGCCTTCACCTTCGCCCCCCAGATTTTGGTGGAAGAAAGTCTCAAGGGATGGAAGGAGATTGAATTTGAGGTGATCCGCGATGCCAACGACCGCTGCTTCACGGTGGCTTCGATGGAGAATTTTGATCCCCTTGGCATCCATACTGGCGAGTCGATCGTTGTAGCCCCGACCTGTTCGCTGACCGATGACCAGGTAGCCATGCTTCAGGAGTTGTCCATCAAGTGTGTGAAACATCTGAACATCGTGGGCGAATGTAACATCCAGTTTGCCTTCAATGCCCAGACCAACGACTACCGCATCATCGAGATCAATGCCCGTTTGTCACGCTCCTCCGCCTTGGCCTCCAAAGCAACGGGCTATCCCCTTGCCTTTGTGGCAGCCAAGATAGCCCTCGGCTACACGCTCGATCAGATTGGTGAGATGGGTACGCCCAACTCCGCATACGTGGCACCCAGCCTCGACTACATGATTTGCAAGATACCTCGCTGGGACCTCACCAAGTTTGCCGGTGTCAGCCGCCTTATTGGTTCCTCGATGAAGTCAGTTGGTGAGATCATGAGCATCGGCCGCACCTTTGAGGAAATGATTCAAAAAGGTCTTCGCATGATCGGCCAAGGCATGCATGGTTTTGTGGGCAACGACCATACGAAGTTTGAGAACTTGGATGACTCGCTCGCTAATCCTACCGACCTCCGTATCTTCGCCATCGCACAAGCTTTGGAGGAAGGTTATTCTATCGAGCGCATCGAGGAACTGACCAAAATCGACAAGTGGTTCATCTCACGTCTGAAGCGCATCGTTGATCTGAAGCAAAAGTTGATGGAGTATAACCGTCTGGAGGACCTGAGTGATGACTTCCTGCAGGAGGTGAAAGCTGCCGGCTTTAGCGACTTCCAGATTGCCCGCTTCGTGCTCAAACCACAGGCCGGTAATATGGAGCGTGAGAATCTTCAGGTGAGAAGGTACCGCCAGTCGCGTAATATTGTGCCCGCCGTAAAGCGCATCAATACGGTTGCCAGTGAGCATCCCGAACTGACCAACTACCTCTACTTCACCTACAACACCCCGCCAATACATGACATTTCTTATTACAAGAACGAAAAATCTGTAGTGGTGATGGGTAGCGGCGCCTACCGCATCGGTTCCAGCGTGGAGTTCGACTGGTGCTCTGTCAACGCTATCAATACGGCCAGGAATTTGGGCTATAAGTCCATCATGATCAACTATAACCCAGAGACCGTCTCTACCGACTACGACATGTGCGACCGTCTCTATTTTGATGAGCTATCATTGGAGCGTGTGCTTGACGTCATCGAACTGGAACAGCCACGTGGTGTCATTGTCAGTATGGGCGGACAGATACCCAACAACTTGGCCATGAAACTCCATCGGCAGGGTGTGCCCATCTTAGGCACCAGTCCGGTGAACATCGACAGGGCGGAAAACCGAGACAAGTTCTCGGCTATGCTCGATAAGTTGGGTGTAGATCAACCTGCTTGGCGTGCCCTGACCTCTTTTGAAGATATTAAGGAATTTGTGGCCGAGGTAGGCTATCCCGTGCTGGTACGCCCCTCCTATGTGCTCAGCGGCGCTGCCATGAATGTTTGCTATGATGATGAGGAACTGCACCGGTTCCTAGACATGGCCACCGAGGTGTCTAAAGACTACCCGGTTGTGGTGAGCCAGTTCATGCAGGACACCAAGGAGATAGAGTTTGACGCCGTAGCCGACAAGGGTGAGATTGTGGAGTATGCCATCAGCGAGCATATCGAGTATGCTGGTGTCCACTCCGGCGACGCCACGATGGTGTTCCCTGCCCAGCACATCTACTTCTCCACTATCCGTCAGATCAAGAAGATATCGAGAAAGATCGCCAAGGAACTCAACATCAGCGGCCCGTTCAACATCCAATATCTGGCAAAGAACCGCGAGGTGAAGGTCATCGAATGCAACCTCCGAGCATCACGTTCTTTCCCCTTCGTTTCTAAGATTCTGAAGCGCAACTTCATCGAGACAGCCACAAAGATCATGCTTGACGTGCCCTACAACCGTCCCGACAGTTCCGAATTTGATATCGACCGCATCGGTGTCAAGGCCAGCCAGTTCTCATTTGCCCGTTTGCAGAACGCCGACCCCGTGCTAGGTGTCGACATGTCATCCACCGGCGAGGTAGGATGCCTCGGCGACTCTATGGAAGAGGCTCTGCTCAACGCACTGATTGCCACTGGCTACCGTCTGCCTGATGCCAAAAATCACCCTGCTATCCTGATGAGCAGCGGTGGAGCCAAGGGCA
This sequence comes from uncultured Prevotellaceae bacterium, assembly GCA_947306845.1. The sequence continues at coordinate 5,312 of CAMZHP010000074.1, read as the reverse complement.
AGGTTGACCTTCTGGAGCCCGCCCAACTGTTGCAGCAGAACGGCTATCGTATTTATGCTACAGCTGGTACAGCCAAGTTCTTGCAGGACAATGGCGTGAGCGCTACCACAGTGTTATGGCCGGATGAGGAGGGAGACAACAATGTGATGGATATGATTGCCGCACACCAGTTTGCCCTCATCATCAATGTGCCGAAGAATCACACCAAGCGAGAGCTGACCAATGGCTACCGCATCCGCCGTGGTGCCATTGATCACAACATCCCGCTGATGACCAACGTGCGTCTGGCCAAGGCATTCATCATGGCATTCTGCGCCATGAGCGAGAACGATATCCCCATCAAGAGCTGGCAGGAGTACAACAGCTAAAAGGGGGTTAGCCACCGCATATCACCATACTATTGCCGCTCTCAGTTTTGCAACTGGGAGCGGCAATGTTCAATAACGTGGATAGCAAATGGGGGGATGAAGGAGATTTCGTCGGAGCAACGAGAATCCGACATTATTTACAGAATGACTTCCATTGTTGTCTTTTGCACCTTCATTCCCATGTTTTTGTAGAAGGACAGAGCTGGTGCATTGCCCTCCCAAACATTCAATGTGATGTTGTGGCAGCCGATAGACAGAGCATAATCCCGGACAAAATCATACAAGGCCTTCCCGACATGTCTGCCCCGGGCATTTTCATCTACGCAGATATCATCAATATAAAGTGTCTTAGCGTCTTGTAGCAACAGGTTGTCTCTCACCTCTGTTATCTGGCAAAAAGCATAACCCAACACCTCCCCCTCTTTATCAAAGACAAAAATGGGCTTGCTGGTATCTTTGAGAAGAATCTTAAGTTCTTCCTCGCTATATTTGGTGGTATTCGGTTTAAACAAATCAGGACGTATCTTATAATGCACCATGTTTACCTGGTGCAAAAGTTTCATGATATATTTGAGGTCCGTAGGGATTGCTTGTCTGATCATTTTACTTTACAAAACGGGCATTTTCAGAAAGAGAGAATTTGATTTTCTTTCCTTTGGGAATAGCAGGCCGCTGCCATTCGCCATTGAGTACTCGGATAACGGTTTTCTTACCCATAGGTGCCTCATCGACAGCCTTTTGCAAGTTCATATAATTACCCTTACCGTCGGCAGCGATGATATAGTCGTAATGACGCACATACTTTCGGAGGGCAGGCACGGCAATGGCCATCTCATCCACTAGCAGTCCGGCTACTACGTGAGCACCATAGATGTTGTAATGGGTATTGTCCTCCCGGCCATTGGGGATAGAAGGATTCTCACCCGGACGGAACCACATGTGCAAGCCCTTGGACTTCTCAGGTCCCAATCCTTGCTCCAGGTCGTGCGTTACTTTGTTGGCATCCACAAAGGCGGTATGGGTGGCTTCCGCCACATTTCGAGGTGCCACGATATAGTCGCCGTGAGTGTCAATCAAGACATTCCCTTCCTTCTTTTTCATGCCAGTAAATTTAGTGTTACGCAGTTTCTCGTCATCGTCATTGGCCTCAGCTTTCACTTCAAAATTGCGTCTAACCACAGCATTCATCAGGATGGGGATACCTCCACGCTCCCGTGTCTCATTGATGAATCGGGTGAGGTTGGCATCAAAGGTGCTTCCAGGGTCGGTGTGGCGGTCTTCCTTAGGCTTCTCATCATTGTGCCCAAACTGTATGACAACATAATCGCCAGGTTTGATTTTGTCGCAAACCACCTGCCAGCGCCCCTCATCGATAAAACTCTTGGAGGAACGCCCATTAACGGCATGGTTGTCAACAACAATGGCATCGGTGAAAAAACCTTGCAAGGCCATCCCCCACCCTCTTTCGGGCTTCTCGTTGTCGTAGGGCTTGTTGGCCATGGTGGAGTCGCCAATCATAAAAATGGTAATCTTATGCTTGGTGGCCGACAATGCCATAACGACAAGCAAAAGAAGGGATACATGCAGGCCTATTTTTCTCATCTTCAATTATCTGTCTTCAATATCCTCACGCCTTCCTCAATAGTGAGCAATTGTTGCTCGCCGGTCTCCATATTTTTCAGGGTCACTTTTTGCTCAGCCATCTCATTGTCACCGGCAAGGGCCACGAATGGTATGTGCTTGGCATTGGCATATCCCATCTGCTTTTTCATCTTCGCCTTGTCTGGATAGATCTCACAACTGATTCCTTCCTGACGCAAACGTGCTGCCAAAGGCATGCAATAAGCAGTCTCCTTTTCTCCGAAATTGATGAACAGCACCTTAGTGGCATCCACGGCCCCTTTGGGATAAAGGTCTAGGGTGTTGAGTACATCGAAGATACGGTCGGCACCAAACGAAATGCCCACACCGCTCAGTCCAGGCATACCAAAGATGCCTGTCAGGTTGTCATAACGACCACCACCAGTGATACTACCAATCTGGACATCAAGGGCTTTCACTTCAAAAATGGCACCTGTATAGTAGTTCAGACCACGAGCTAGTGTCAGGTCGAGCTCCATTTCGTTGGTCATACTGCAAAGCTTCAACGTATTGAGAATCGTTCTCACTTCTTCCACTCCTTTAAGTCCTGTCTCCGAATCCTTCAGGACATCTGCGATGATGTCGAGTTTTTGTTCGTTGGTGCCTTGGAGAGCAATGATAGGCTGAAGTTTGGCAATCGAATCCGGGGCGATGCCCGATGCAGAGAGTTCAGCATTGACACCTTCAAGTCCGATTTTGTCGAGCTTGTCGATGGCCACGGTGATATCGACAATTTTGTCAGCCTCACCGATTACCTCTGCTATGCCAGAAAGGATTTTCCGGTTGTTAATCTTGATTGCTACGCGGATGCCGAATTTAGCAAACACCTGGTCGATGATTTGCATCAGTTCCACCTCGTTGAGCAGGGAGTCGCTGCCGACAATGTCGGCATCACACTGATAGAATTCGCGGTAGCGCCCTTTCTGCGGCCTGTCGGCACGCCAAACAGGCTGAATCTGATAACGTTTGAATGGCAATTGCAATTCCTCACGGTGCATCACCACATAGCGGGCAAAAGGTACGGTGAGATCGTAGCGCAGACCTTTCTCACAGATACGCGCTGCCAGGTGGAGAGGTTGGCGGCCAAGAAGCTCCTCATCGCTCACCTTATTGGTGAAATCACCAGAGTTGAGGATTTTGAAAAGTAGTTTGTCTCCTTCTTCACCATATTTTCCCATCAGCGTCTGGAGCGTTTCCATTGCTGGGGTTTCTATTTGCTGAAAGCCATGGAGGGCATAGACCTCACGGATGGTGTTGAAGATATAGTTACGCTTCGCCATTTCTGTGGGCGAAAAGTCGCGTGTGCCTTTGGGTATGCTTGGTTTTTGTGCCATGGTTATTTGCGAATGATGGTCTGCTCACGGTCGGGGCCGATGGAAATGATGCGGATAGGGGTACCCAACTGCTGCTCGAGGAATGTAACATATTCGTTGAATTCTGGCGGGAATTGTTCCTCGGAGGTGAATTTGGTCATGTCGGTCTTCCACCCTGGCAATTCTACATAGACAGGTTCCACTCCGCGTTCGATATCATAGGGGAAATCCTCCGTCAGTTCGCCATTGATGGTATATGCCACACATGCCTTGATGGTGTCGAATCCGTCAAGCACATCGCTCTTCATCATGATGAGTTGGGTGACGCCATTCACCATGATGGCATAGCGCAAGGCAACAAGGTCGATCCAGCCGCAGCGGCGCTCACGGCCAGTCACTGCGCCATACTCATGGCCAAGTTGGCGGATGGTGGCTCCCGTCTCGTCAAACAACTCTGTGGGGAAAGGTCCTGCACCCACTCTTGTGCAATAAGCCTTCATGATGCCATACACCTCTCCGATTTTGTTGGGGCCGATGCCAAGACCTGTGCAGGCTCCGGCACAAATGGTATTGGAAGAAGTAACAAAGGGATAGCTTCCGAAGTCGACATCAAGCATGGTGCCCTGTGCTCCTTCGCAGAGAATGCTCTTGCCCTCTTTGAGCAGACGGTTGATCTCATGCTCACTGTCCACTATAGGGAACTCTTTTAGAAACTCGATGCCCATCATCCACTTCTCCTCCACCTCCGTGATGTCGTAGTCGGTGTAATGAAGGTCGCGAAGCATCTGCTCATGGCGTGCCTTGTGGGCAGCATATTTCTCCTCAAAATGGTCAAAGATATCACCCACCCGGAGTCCGTTGCGCGATACTTTGTCGGTATAGGCCGGACCTATGCCCTTGCCTGTCGTGCCCACCTTGCTCTTCCCCTTGGCAGCTTCGAGGGCAGCATCAAGGATGCGGTGTGTGGGCATGATGAGGTGAGCCTTTCTTGAGATATGCAGTCGGCTTTTCAGTTCATGACCGCTACGCTCCAGGTCCTTGGCCTCATCCATGAAGAGGTCGGGAGCCAATACGACACCGTTGCCTATGATGTTGATCTTACCTCCTTGGAAAATGCCTGACGGGATGCTTCTAAGCACATATTTCTGTCCCTCAAACTCCAGTGTATGGCCGGCATTGGGACCACCTTGAAATCTTGCCACCACATCGTAATTGGGGGTCATCACATCGACGACTTTTCCTTTCCCCTCGTCACCCCATTGCAGTCCAAGGAGGACATCAACTTTACCTTTGTTCATTTTTCTTGCTATTTGATTTTATCGTTCGTTTTCTACTGTTCTTCCTCGAGATTTTCGCATGGCAAGCGCTGCACACACCATAAATGTTGAGTGAGCACCCCATCGGGTGAAATCTTTTGAGTTTGAGATTTCCAATCAATTCGGTGAGCGATGAACCTCCTACCTCCTGTACTTTGCCACATACTGTGCATATCTCATGACAGTGGTAATCGCTGTGAAAGCATGCCTCGTAATGTGTCCCTTGTTGAAAGGTGTGCCTAACCACCAACCGAAGCTGCATGAAAAGATTGATGGCGTTGTAAAGCGTGGCCTTGCTTACTCTGAAGTTATCAGCCTCCATTTTAGCCCCCAACTCTTCCAAGGTGAAATGTCCATTTATATGGTATATGGCATCGAGTATGGCAAAACGTTCCGGGGTTTTCCTGAGCTTGTTCTCCTCCAGATATGACGTCAGGGTCTGCCTTGCTTTCTGCAATATATTGTCTTCCATCAGTTCACTTCTCTCAAATTCCGTGCAAAGTTAGTGAAAAAATCTGTTAAGCGAAATAAAATGCTGAAAAACAAAAGAATATTTGGCAAATCGCTGAAAACCGATTATCTTTGCTATCGAATGTGCAAACCTATGGTCAAGGAAGCATATATACTTATTGCGAACACTGGAATACAATGCCTACAAAAGCCCACCAAGTTGA
>CAMZHP010000073.1 GCA_947306845.1 uncultured Prevotellaceae bacterium | reverse complement strand
GCCATGATTTTAAAAAAACGAATAATTAGTAGGTGAACTAATTCTGTATCAACCTTTTAATTTCGGTTGCAAAATTAGTATTTTTTATTCGAAAACGTCAAATATTTATGCAGAAAAAGACTGTGTTTCACTATTTGTTGTCAGTTTTATTGAATTTCTTGATGTAAATCAACCTTTATCTGCAATTCATCGAGCTGTTTGGGATCCAATTCAGAAGGAGCGTCAAGCATCACATCACGACCGCTGTTGTTCTTGGGGAAGGCGATGCAGTCGCGGATGCTGTCGAGACCAGCGAAAATTGACACAAACCGGTCGAGGCCGAAAGCAAGCCCTGCATGAGGGGGAGCTCCATACTTGAAGGCATTGATCAGGAAGCCAAACTGTGCCATGGCTCTCTCGGGTGTGAATCCGAGTATATCAAACATCTTGGCCTGCAGTTTGCCGTCATGGATACGCAAACTTCCACCTCCCACCTCAATGCCATTGCACACGAAGTCGTATGCCTTGGCGCGAACCTGCTCTGGATGTTCGTCCAACAGAGGGATATCCTCGGGATTGGGCATGGTGAAAGGATGGTGTGTGGCCATGAGGCGCTGCTCTTCGTCGCTCCACTCAAAGAGAGGAAAGTCGACAATCCACAGACATTCGAAACGGTTCTTGTCGCGAAGACCCAGGCGATCGCCCATCTCCAGGCGCAAAGTGCAGAGTTGCACGCGTGTCTTATTGGCATTGTCGCCGCTGAGGATAAGCACGAGGTCGCCGTCGTTGGCGCCCATGCGCTCCTTGAGGGCGAGCAAGGTTTCCTGTGAATAGAACTTGTCCACACTGCTCTTGATGGTGCCATCGGTGTTGTATTTCACATAGACGAGTCCCTTGGCTCCCACCTGCGGGCGCTTGACAAAGTCTGTAAGCTGGTCAAGCTGCTTGCGGGTATATCCGGCACATCCCGGCACACAGATTCCGCCGATGTATTTGGCCTGGTCGAAGACGGGGAAAGACCCTGTCTGAAGGACATCCATCAATTCGACAAACTCCATCCCAAAGCGCAGGTCGGGCTTGTCGCTGCCAAACCGCCTCATGGCCTCATGCCATGGCATCTGTTGCAACCGCTCCGGAAGCTGTACGCCAAGAAGCTCTTTGAACAGGTGACGGCACATGTCCTCAAACAAGTTGATGACATCTTCTTGATCGACGAAACTCATCTCGCAGTCAATCTGAGTAAACTCCGGCTGACGGTCGGCCCGGAGGTCTTCATCACGGAAACACTTGGCTATCTGGAAATAACGGTCGAAACCACTCACCATGAGCAACTGCTTGAGGGTCTGAGGACTTTGCGGAAGAGCATAGAACTGTCCAGGATTCATTCGGGAAGGCACGACAAAGTCACGGGCACCCTCTGGGGTAGAGCCTATGAGGATAGGTGTCTCCACTTCGATAAAGTCCTTTGAATCAAGGAAATTGCGGATAGCGATGGTCATCTTGTGGCGCAGTTCAAGATTGCGGCGCACTGCCGGGCGACGCAGGTCGAGATAGCGGTATTTCATACGGATGTCATCACCTCCGTCGGTATTGTCCTCAATGGTGAATGGTGGGGTGACACTCTCACTGAGTACATTGAGCTGCTCGGCAATGATTTCAATGTCGCCTGTGGGCATCTTCGCATTCTTGCTCTCGCGCTCTCTCACCGTTCCTGTCACCTGGATGCAATATTCACGTCCCAATTTGTTGGCACGTTCACACAATGCACTGTCGGTATCATCGTTGAACACCAATTGTGTGATGCCATAGCGGTCGCGGAGGTCGATGAAAGTCATACCTCCCATTTTCCTGCTTCGCTGCACCCATCCGGCAAGAGTCACCTGCCGTCCTTCGTCGGAGAGTCTCAGCTCTCCGCATGTGTTGGTCCTGTACATGATTGAAAATGTTTTACTTTTTGTGGGGCTTTCACTTCCCACAATGTTTTTGGTTTCTACAATTTGGTGCAAAATTAGTGATATTTTCTCAATCCCACAAATTTTCAAGTAACGCAGTTTTGCTTATCCTTTTTGCCAATTAGCTGATTATTTTTGCCATTTACAGATTTTTTCCATATTTTTGCACAGAATCATTCAACCTTTTTCAAGATGAACAAGCTATTAGTCCTTTTTGCCACTCTGATGCTTTGCATACCTCTATGGGCTGATGACCACAAGAAACTGGTTTTTAAGAACAAAGACAACAGCACAGCTTCCATCACGTCAGTCGGCACAGTCATCACATTCAGCGATGACATGATGACTGCGGTCAACGGAGACGAGCGTCTCACCATATCTCTTGACGATCTGGCCAAAATGTATTTCTCCAAAGGCTTCTCTGGTTCGCTGGGTGATGTCAACCTTGACGGAGCGATAAACATCACGGATGCGCTCATCGCTGTGGATTATATCCTCGGCAGGAATCCCGATAAGTTCAACTTTTACAATGCCGACATGGATGGCAGCGGAGGAATCTTCCTCAACGATGTGCTGACCATCGTAGCTATAATATTAGGTAAGGAGTAGCGGGAACCCCACTACTCCTTAACATATTTCCCCAAAAGGTTTCTAAAATCCTAAATGAGGTGTGGAAGATTGGCCATACCCTTAGCAAGCTCCTCGTCAGAGAGATCATAGTTGCGCAGGTCGCCATTGATAAACTGCTCGTATGAAGGCATGTCGATGAGTCCGTGACCACTGAGGTTGAACAGGATGACTTGCTCTTCACCTGTCTCCTTGCACTTGAGAGCCTCACGGATGGTGGCGGCGATGGCATGACAGCTCTCGGGGGCGGGAATGATGCCCTCGGTGCGGCTGAAGAGAATACCTGCCTGGAAGGTTTCCAACTGAGGAATATCGACACCATGCATGTAACCATCCTTGATAAGTTGGCTGACGATGACACCGGCACCATGGTAGCGAAGTCCACCAGCGTGGATATTGGCGGGTCTGAATTCATGTCCGAGTGTGAACATCGGGAGCAATGGTGTATAGCCTGCCTCATCTCCGAAGTCATAGTCAAAGACACCGCGGGTGAGTTTCGGACAGCTGTTGGGCTCTGCGGCAATGAACTCAATCTTGCGCTCGCCTGAGAACACATGGCGCATAAAGGGGAAGGCAATACCACCAAAGTTGCTGCCTCCGCCGAAACAAGCGATCACCTTGTCGGGATACTCTCCGGTCATCGCCATCTGTTTCTCAGCCTCCAAACCGATGATGGACTGATGGAGCGACACATGGTTGAGCACCGAACCCAGCGTGTACTTGCAGTTGGGTGTGGTGGTGGCGAGTTCCACTGCCTCAGAGATAGCTGTGCCCAGTGAACCCATGTGCATGGGGTCGCGGGTGATAATATCCTTGCCGGCTCGTGTTGACATCGAAGGCGAACCTTCCACCGTGGCACCAAAGGTGCGCATGATGGATGAGCGGTAAGGCTTCTGCTGCATGGTCAGCTTCACCTGATAGACAGCTGTCTCCAGACCGAAGACCTTGGCAGCATAGCTCAAGGCTGCGCCCCACTGGCCTGCACCTGTCTCCGTGGTGACATTGGTCACACCCTCTTGCTTGCAATAGTAGCACTGGGGAAGAGCGGAGTTGATTTTGTGCGAACCGAGCGGGTTGACACTCTCATTCTTGAAATAGATGTGTGCAGGTGTGCCAAGGGCTTCCTCTAAAGCATATGCACGCACCAGCGGTGTGGCACGATAATACTTATACATATCCAGCACTGGCTCTGGGATGTCTATCCAAGCATGCTCGGTGTCAAGTTCCTGTTTTGAGCACTCATAGCTGAAAATGTGTGCCAGGTCCTCCGCAGACAGTGGCTGTTTCGTTCCTGGATGGATAGGTGGCAATGGCTTATTGGGCATCTCTGCCTGGATGTTGTACCACTGAGTTGGAATCTCGTTCTCCTGTAAGATAAATCTCTTTTGTTTAGACATAGTTTTATTGAATTAGGTAAAATTCGTTGCAAAATTACGCATTTTGATTCAAACAAACGACAAAATGTTAGAAAAAATATGATGTTTAATATGTCAAGAAAATAAAACCGACGATTTTGCGTTTTTAAAGACAACATATCAAACCATCAAATGGACAAATACATGCTGAAAAAGACAGATAACGAGGCGGTTTCCAAACGAGCTATCTATGAGGATATCATTCCCCAAATAAAGAGTCTCATCGAAGGTGAGGACAACACCATTGGTGTGCTTGCCAATGTGACGGCATTTCTCCATTCGACTTTCGGAGAGCGCTTTTTCTGGGTGGGGTTTTACTTGGTCAAGGGCGATGAGCTGTTGCTCGGACCCTTTCAGGGTACTATTGCCTGCTACCGGATCAAGAAGGGAAAAGGAGTGTGCGGGACAGCGTGGCAACGGGGTGAGACCATCATCGTCGATGACGTGGAGCTATTTCCTGGACATATCGCATGCTCTTCGCTCTCACGCTCTGAGATTGTCGTTCCCGTGAGAAACGCCAACGGAGACATCACCGCCGTGCTCGATATCGACTCCACAGAATTGTCTGCTTTTGACGAAACCGACCGCGAAGGGCTCGAAGCCATCGTGCAACTGCTCAATCAATGAAACTGCCGACAATTCGGGACTTAAGATATTTTTTGAGAAAAGCATGGGGATTTGTCATAAGCAACTGAACCCCCAACTCAAAAGCCTCTGTACCTGTATATTTGTGTTGAATCAGAATCTCAAATCACCTGTGAGATAAGCCAGCACATATAAGCGGCAAAAATACCAGTGAGGACAGCGCCCTCCCATCTCTCCACCTTGAATTTCGTATAGGAGAACAGCCAGACGAGCACCATGCTGCCAGTCATGACACCAAGATCGACAGTGGTGATGCCATTGATGTTCATGGGTTTTACCAAGCCCGTGATACCGATGATCATCAGCACGTTGAACACATTGCTGCCGATGACGTTGCCGATGGCAATGGCACTTTGTCCCTTGCGGGCAGCCACGACACTGGTCGCCAGTTCTGGCAACGAGGTACCGCCTGCCACGATTGTGAGGCCGATGACAGCCTCCGACACCCCAAGTTGCTGCGCCACCCTGGTGGCACTATCTACGAAGATGTTGCTGCCAAGCACGAGGCATCCCAGCCCGAGCAAGACGAGGCCAACTGCGAGGATGGGTTTCATGGCCTTACCTTCCTCTTCTTCCTCGGGCTGAGCCTTGCCTTTCTTCGCCTCACGCAGGTTATAGCCAATAAAGGTGCAGAACAAGACAAAGAGCACCAGCGCATCCCATCGAGAAATGACACTGTCGAGGCACATGACAGTGAGCAAGATGGCGGCCAGCATCGACCACGGCATATCTTTCCGCACGGTGGAGCGTGAGATGACGATAGGTGTCACCATGGCTGCCACGCCAACAATGAGCAGTGTGTTGAAGATGTTGCTTCCTACCACATTGCCCACAGCCAAGTCGGGTGTGCCCTTCAGCGCAGACATCAAACTGACGAAAAACTCAGGCGCAGAGGTTCCCATGGCGACGATGGTCAGACCTATTACTATTTTGGGTATCTTCAAACGTTGGGCGATGCTCACAGCACCGTCGGTCATCCTGTCAGCGCCCCAAATAACGAGCACCACACCTATTACAATCAGCAGAATATCAAGTAGCATGATATATAATCTTTAATACCCATATACTTCTTTCAATTTGGCCATGAGGCGGTCGCCGCGAAGGTCATTGGCGATGATACGTCCCTCGGGGTCAACCAGCACATTGGAAGGGATGGCCATGACGCCATAGGCATCCGAACCGGCACTCTGCCAACCTTTCAGGTCGGAAATCTGCGGCCAGTCCATACCCAGCTGCTTCACTGCGGCCTTCCATGGCTCGGCCTTGTTGTCGAAAGACACACCGACAATCTCATAGCCTTTGCTGTGGTATTTCACATAACTCTCCACCACTCGAGGCATCTCCTGACGGCAGGGACCGCACCAACTTGCCCAGAAGTCAACCAGCACGTAGTTGCCCTTGCCACACCACTCGCTGAGTCGATGCACATTTCCCTCCATATCGTTCATCGTCAATTCATGAAACATCTGGCCAGGCTGCTTCTTCTTCAATCCCTCGACAAACCTGAGGGCGGTGAACATCCTAGGATGCGACATATAAGGTGCCCCTTCCTTCAGCCAAGGTTCAGCCTGGCTGTAGTTCATCTCCATGATCATGTCGGGCAGGAAGGCAGCTGGCACCAACGTGTTTTCATAAGCTTTGAGAATTTCAGCACGCAGGACGATGCGCTGCTCGCCCAATTGAGCAATCTGCTCCCTGGCGACAGCCTCATCTGCCATGTTCTCTGTAATGGTCTTGGCGCGCTCTGACAGCACTTTTTCAAGAGAATCGAGTGAGTTGTCACAACGATTGACCAACAAATTCAACTCTGAGCCTTTTACCTGATGTGCCGGAATGTTGATTTCAACGGCTGGTCCATCAGCAAAGAAAGGTGCGAAATACGAACGGTCGCCGATGCCCAGCAGCTCATTCTCCATCACAGGGATGTTGGTGTTGAACTTGCCGTCCCTCACCGGTATTTTGGCTCTGATAGCTCCTCTTGTGAGGTCTATCAAGAGTACGGAGTCTGTCGAAGCTGGTGCCACTCCGCTGATTTGCATTTGCTTTTGCGTCTGAGCGCCAGCAAGGAGTGCAAAGGCCAGCACAAACAAGGTTATTGTCAAAAATCTCTTCATTGACTATCTCGAATTTGGTAAAAACGTGGCAAATATAATATTTTTATTTGAATCATTTGATTTTCATCGTAAAAATATGTAATTTTGCACCGCTTTTTTGACAGCGACTGTCTGAGGCAACATCTAAGCAGTTGCGAGAGTGCTTGGTAACCTCTTAAAAAACAAGAACAAATGGACAAAAACAAAACTAAAGTGAGCGTGCTGTTTCTCATTCTGAGCATGCTCTTCGCGGTTTGCCTGCTTACGTCAAACCTCTTGGGAACAAAACAAATTGCATTGGGGTCTATCAGTGTGACTGGTGGCTTGATCATCTTCCCTGTTTCCTACATCATCAACGATTGTGTATGTGAGGTATGGGGTTACAACAGAGCCCGCCTGCTGATATGGCTGGGATTCATCATGAATTTCTTCTTCGTATCGGTATGCGCGCTGTGTGATGCCATCCCTGGGGCTCCTTATTGGGACAACGACGCTGGATTCCATGCTATCTTCGGTTTGGCTCCACGCATCGCCCTGGCTTCTTTCTTGGCTTTTATTGCCGGCAGCTTCATCAACGCTTATGTGATGAGCCGCATGAAGGTGATGTCACAGGGCAGACACTTCTCTTTACGTGCCATCTTGAGCACCGTATTCGGAGAGGGTGCTGACTCGCTGATTTTCTTCCCACTGGCATTCTATGGTGTCATTCCCACTTCTGAATTGCCTCTGCTGATGCTATGGCAAGTGGTGCTGAAGACCACCTATGAGATAGTAGCCCTCCCGCTGACCATACGCGTGGTTGCCTGGGTGAAGCGCCATGAGCAAGAGGATGTCTATGACAATGGTATCAGTTACAGCATTTTCTAAGAACAATGAAAGAAAGAAACAGAGAGAGCCTGCAGGCTCTGGGTAATAAGACCAATTATTCCATGAACTATGCTCCCGAGGTGCTGGAAACCTTCGAGAACATGCACAAGGAAAACGACTACTGGGTGAAGTTCAACTGCCCAGAGTTCACCTCTCTATGCCCTATCACCGGGCAACCCGACTTCGCCGAAATCGTCATCAGCTATATCCCGGGTGAGAGGATGGTGGAGAGCAAGAGCCTGAAGCTTTACCTGTTTAGTTTCCGCAACCATGGTGACTTTCATGAGGATTGTGTCAACATCATCATGAAAGACCTGATTGCACTGATGCAACCTAAATATATAGAGGTGACAGGCCTGTTCACTCCCCGAGGAGGCATCAGCATCCATCCTTATGCCAATTACGGGCGTCCTGGCACACCTTATGAGGAAATGGCAAAAAAACGGCTGGCCAACCAACCGTTTTAAAAATCATCTTCAATTCTCTGCTACAGTATCCGGCCGCTGTCGGAAGCCCTGAACGCGGTCGCGGAAACGGAGCGCCATAGTGTCGCGGCGCAACAGGACGAACTCCGCCGTGTCATTTTTCAGTTCGATGGAGTCGCTGGAACCAGAGACACGGAATCCCCCATACGTCAGGATGATCTTTCCATTGAAAATGTGCCACTCCATATAGCGCGTCATCGGAGGATAGACAACGGGAAGAGAACGGTCGAGAGAACTGGTGCGAGGTGGGCCACCCTCCGTCTTCATGGTGAAGTCGCGCTTGAAAGTATAGGCATACTCACGGGGGATCATCATTGTCGAAATCATCGAGTCAAAACGCGCCTTCTCCTCCTCCGTGAATTCCATCTGCTGCACCTCGACGCTATCAATGTGAGCACGACGGCGGAGCATCGGCAACTGCTCATAATACCATGTTCCCTTCAACTGCTCCAAGTTGATGGCCAGCAATACCTCAGAAGGATCCTCTGGGTTGACCAACACCGCCATTTTGTCACCGATCTGGGGCCGCCCAAAGAACTTTTTCTCGCTTCTCGCACGGACAATGCTGTAGGTGATGGGGTCGCCACCTGAGTCGGGAAGCAGCACCAAAGTAGTATCAGTACAACCATCGCAAGCCAGTCCGTAGAACATGGAGTCACCTTTAGCCACATAACTTTGTGAAACGACTTCCACAATGTTTGCATCCTGTGCCTCGTCAGTCTTTCCACATGCCACAAAGAGCACCAATAGAAACAAAATGAAATAGAAGGATTTTTTGCTCATTTCTTCAACTTTTTGGCTGTCATCTCACGATTCTGGCATCTGTTTTCTTGATATACAGATTGTCGTGAGCAGTGACAAGCACATAATATATGCCCTCCTCTTTAAACTGGTCGGCAATGACAGTCCCCTTTCTTACCGTTGTAAACAACACATCAGAGCCTCCGTCTTTATAATTGTCGGTATAGATGGGTGTGTTCGCCTTGGTTGCCACCAACCGGGGCTCCCCATTGCCCTCATACCATGTCTGCTCACCAATATACTTACCATAGGCCCATCCTGTGATATTTCCCACGCTGACCTTGCACCATTTACCACTTTTCCCACGCAACACGCCCTGTCCTAAACCATGAGAGAACACATACAATTGAGTCAGAACAGGAGCCTTCATGGAAGGTTTCTGACGGACATTGACAAAGCCATCATCCGAAGTGGCATATACGACAGTGAACACATCTTGCGCCCAAATAACACATCCCATCATGAGGGCTGCCAAAACAGAAAAAAACCGCTTCATATCATCACGTCTTTTGTTGGTATTTGGTTTTCAATTGCAAATGTAAGACAAAAAAGTGACATGCCCAACTATGGACAGCAACTTTTTGACTATGAACTATGAACTATGAACTAAAAAAAACTCCACTTTCTTTGCAGTTCTATATTTTTTGCATATCTTTGCCGTATCTATTTGCAAATATTCTGAAAACACAACAAATTGCCTTAACCAAATAACTTAAACTGATAACAATGAAAAAGAAAATCCAATTCAGTCTCGTCTATCGCGACATGTGGCAGTCATCCGGCAAATTCCAACCCAGGAAAGACCAGTTGGAGCGCATCGCACCCGCCATCATCGACATGGGCTGCTTCGCACGCGTGGAGACCAATGGTGGCGCCTTCGAGCAGGTTAACCTGTTGGCTGGCGAGAACCCCAATGCCGCCGTACGCGCATTCTGCAAACCATTCAACGAGGTGGGCATTAAGACCCACATGCTCGACCGTGGCCTCAATGCCCTCCGCATGTATCCCGTGCCCGACGACGTGAGACAGTTGCAATACAAAGTGAAACATGCCCAAGGCGTGGATATTCCACGTATCTTCTGCGGCCTCAACGACACCCGCAACATCATCCCGAGCATCAAGTGGGCTCTGGAGGCAGGCATGACACCACAGGCCACCCTGTGTATCACCACCTCACCCGTACACACCGTGGAATACTACAGCAGCATCGCAGATGAACTGATAGCAGCCGGAGCGCAGGAAATCTGCCTTAAGGACATGGCTGGCATCGGACAACCCGCCATGCTCGGAAAACTGACTAAATCCATCAAGGACAAGCACCCAGATATCATCATCCAGTATCACGGTCACTCCGGACCGGGACTCTCCATGGCCTCCATCCTCGAGGTGTGCAACAATGGTGCCGACATCATCGACACCGCCATCGAACCGCTGTCGTGGGGCAAGGTGCACCCAGACATCATCTCCGTGCAAAGCATGCTGAAAAACGAAGGCTTCGAGGTGGCTGACATCAACATGAAGGCTTACATGAAGGCACGCTCCCTCACGCAGGAATTCATCGACGACTGGCTGGGCTACTTCATCAACCCGGGCAACAAGCACATGAGCTCGCTGCTCCTCGGATGCGGACTACCTGGCGGCATGATGGGAAGCATGATGGCCGACCTTGGCGGCATCCATCAGATCATCAACAAGACACGTGTAAAGAAAGGTGAGCCCGAACTGTCCATCGACGACCTTCTCGTCCAACTGTTCGACGAGGTGGCATACGTATGGCCAAAGGTGGGCTACCCACCACTGGTGACTCCGTTCTCACAGTATGTAAAGAACATCGCGCTCACCAACCTCCTCACACTGGAGCAAGGCAAGGGACGCTATGTGATGATGGACGACGCCATGTGGGGCATGGTGCTTGGCAAGAGCGGACGCATCCCTGGCGAGATCGCTCCCGAAATCAAGGAACTGGCTGCCAAGCAGGGACGTGAGTTCACCGACGCCGACCCGCACACCCTCATCCCCAATGCGCTCGATGACTTCCGCAAGGAGATGGACGAGAATGGCTGGGAATATGGTCCCGATGACGAGGAACTCTACGAACTGGGCATGCACCCCGAGCAGTACCGCAACTTCAAGAGCGGACAGGCCAAGAAGAACTTCCTGGCCGACCTGCAGAAGGCCAAGGACGCCAAACTGGGCGCCAAACTCACTCCCGAGCAACTGTCGGAGTTCAAGCACGCCAAGGCCGACGCCGTGGTGGCTCCCGTCAAGGGCGAGATCTACTGGGAGTTTGGTGGCGACGGCGAGGCCGCTCCTACCGTGGAGCCCTACATCGGCAAGGAATATGCCGAGGGCGACAAGCTCTGCTACATCCAGGCGCCTTGGGGCGAGATTGTGGAAGTGCCAGCTGCCGTAGGCGGCAAACTGGTGGAGATCAACGCCAAGCGCGGCAGCAAGGTGATGAAGGGCGACGTGATTGCCTACATCGAGCGGCCCAATGCAGAATAATCCTCATGGATTACCTACGCATTATCGACAAGTATTATCCCGAGGACAACGCGCTGAAGCGCCTGCTCCTCGAACACAGCCAATCTGTAGCGCGGAAAGCGCTACAGATTGTCGCTTTTCATCCCCGCCTGCATCTCGACAGCCAGTTTGTGGAAGAGGCGGCGATGGTGCACGACATCGGCATCTGCCAGACCGACGCACCCGGCATCTTCTGCCATGGCACACATCCTTATATATGTCATGGCATCCTGGGCGCCGCCATGATGAGGGCCGAGGGATATGAGCGCCATGCCCGCGTGTGCGAGCGCCATACCGGGGCCGGACTGTCGCTCGACGACATCGTGAGACAGGGCCTTCCGCTGCCCCACCAGAGCCTGCTGCCCGAGACGCTGGAAGAGCAACTCATCTGCTACGCCGACAAATTCTTCTCGAAGTCGCACCCCGAGCGCGAGAAGACCATCGAGCAGGCTGAGCGCAGCCTGGCGAAGTTCGGCGAGGAGGGTCTGGAACGCTTCCGCGAATGGGTGAGATTGTTCGGATAGAGGGCCTGAGACGGGGAAAAAGTGGGCAAAATAGCGCCCCCGCGGCACATTTCGATGTTAAAATTAGAAAAACAAGGGGCCGTTCATGATTTATTGAGTACCTTTGGACTCCAAAACAATGAAGGTAAAGTCAGTGATCATACTGCTCTTCGTGGCTTCCATGATGATGGTGGCCAGCAGTGCCATGTCGGTAAGAATGACATGGAGGACACGTATGCCCCTAACCGACACCATCCCCACCGACACCCTTCACCTCTCCAACTTGCTCAAGAACACCACGCCGCACAGGGCCGTGGCCATGCCCGACGCCACTGCCGCCGGCGACTCCATCACCCCCCTTGACTCCCTCGCCGCCACCGACACCATTGCCGGACCCGACACCCTGCACATGGACTCGCTCTCGCTGGCCATCTTCCACCACAACC
>CAMZHP010000072.1 GCA_947306845.1 uncultured Prevotellaceae bacterium | reverse complement strand
TTTTTGATGAAGTTCTCTATATTTAGCCATAGCTGGTCAGGGAACTCTTCTTGGAAGAAATCCTTACGTCCGTAAATGGGTCTACCCGTTTGGGCATAGTACATATTGATTATATTCAGGATATAACTGAGCCAGCTATATAGAATTTCTTCCTTCATCATACGATAAGCCACCACATGATTCCAATCCATTGGCTCACCTTGCTGAATTTTATTTTCAATGCGGTATGTACCTACTTCGAAATCGAATTTGTCAATCAATATAACATCTGCTATGATATTCATGAGCCGGACGATTTGCCGCTTTTCAACATCACGCGGGTTCTTTCCTTCCTCCATCTTATAGTCAAGGTTAGATTCAAGTGGTTCTTGATAGATAAAAAAGGAATAGAAGGTCTTTTCAACGGTTGAATATGAAAGAGGTCTTTCCTTCCCTCGTCCACCCATATCTATGTAATCACGAAGCCTATTGTCTTCTGCGTAGGTTATTCCATCCTTAACATTGTCAATTATATATCTCTTCATCTCCTTGGATTCACCCTTATAGAAATTGATGAGAACTTTTTCTGAGAACGAAAAATCGTTTGAATCACGATTCATTTCCAACTGATATCTTTCAACTCTGTCACGATACATCTTACTACCCAAATGACGCTGAACTGATTTGTCGAAAGCTACCTGACGAAGGGTAGTTCCTGCATTGAAATTGGTTTTGCGAATCATTTCCTTGTCAGGGTCGATGAACACGCGGATTGGAATTGCTTTTGTGCCAAGCATAATCTGTGCGGCTGTCTTATGTTGTCCGTCAAACAGCTTGATTGCCGATTTTCCTGTTTCGAGATTATCAATATATCCCAATGATATGTGGAGCTGAGGATTACCCTTGTAAAATTCTGCAATAAGCTTCGAAACATTTGCACCAATGGAGCGAGGATTGATTTCTTTATCGTGCATGATGTATTCTATTGGCGCAACAGTAAAGAAATAACGGATTCCACTCCTTTCGTCGGAATAGATGGGTTGCTCATATATTTGATGGCCTTCATCCTTAGGGAATGTGAAAGTAATTTTGTTGCCGACAATTTTAAAGGCCATTTCATAAGACCCCTTAGCATATTTATTCAAAATATCAGTAAGGTTAGGGTTTCTGTTTTCTTCGTGCTGAAGTTTTTCACTCATTTCCTTAAACTGCCAATTTATACGAGCCAGATTCAAGTCGGCACCTTGCTTTGAGCGATTGGCAGAACTGAAAGTTAATGCAAAATTAGACTCATCGTCCTTGCCTCCATTGGTAAGGGGGATTACATGGTCAATATCTAACTCTCCTTCATGCAGAGAGAGGTCTATATCCTTGCCTGTAATGAAACACTTGCCACCTTGAGCATACCAAAGACGCTCAATCAGCGCTTTCCGTTGTTCTGCATTTAAACGACCTAAGAAAATAGAGTTTGCCATATTTTTATAATTTATTATAGAATAATCTTGTATTCATTTTTATGACGTTTTATTCAGTCCATAATAAATCGTCTACGCTCACCTCTAAAAGCTTTGAGATGAGGATGAGCATTTCTACGTTGGGTTGAGACACATTTGTGACCCATTTCGATACCATAGCCGGGTCTTTACCCACCAACTCTGCCAGACGTTTGTTCGTCATGTTTTTTTCTGCCAATACCACCTTTAAGCGGTTTAAACGTTTTCGTTCCATTGATTTATGGTTTTGTTTGTGTTTCTGACTCCAAAGGTACTCATTTTTTTACGAAATTAATGGTTTTTTAGTTGAAAACTATCTTCATAAAGTGTAAAAATGTCAAATACCACATTTTTTCAACTCTTACAACTAAATTGTGTGACGTTTATTTTTCTTTCTGTAACTAAACGCGGCTTTCCCTAAAATGTTTTGACAGATTTAAGTGCGGTTAACTAATATGTTTTACAATCTCTCCAACGTATCTCTTATTTGCTTTACAAGTTTCAGTCCCCAATGAAATACAAATATTTGGTTGAATTTCTTTCTACCAATTCTCGTCATGACAAAACACAAGCGAGCTTGTTTTTGTACATCTGACTTAACGAATTGGTTCTAATGACCTTTTCCATGAGAGATACGTGACAGCGGAAGGCAGCCAACGCTGAAGTCACCCCTACGTGGGGGTGTGGATTGAAACGATAAACAAATGTTGACTCAGTTCGGTATTGGCCCGTCCTTTCATAGTGGACAAAACGACAAACAACCGGGACGAAGATTCTGATTCATTTATTCATTTCGTGGTTTGTTCCATTTGGGTCAACCACGGAATGGCACGAAAGATACACAAAAGAAAAAACACGGATGCAGGTGATGACGGACGCGACACGTCGCGTCCCTACCTGTTGCAACGAAAGGCTTATGGTGGTCAACGCCCCCTGCCCCCTCTAATCTTAGAGGGGGAGTTAGTTACCACTGCATTTGATGGGCAACGTTCCTCTAATCATAAATCAGGGGGTCGTAAATCATGGGACGTAGACGCCCTGCCCCTACTTTGTGGCCATTTACGACAGATAAAATGGGGCTTTTGCCTGTGTGTCGCAGATGGGGCGGGCTGTCGCATGCTGATGGGGAAATAAAGCGGGAAAAATATGGTGGGTGCTCAAAACCGCCCTATCTTTGCATCAGAAACAACAAAGACAGGCGGAAACAATTGAAAATTGAAAATTGAAGATTGAAAATTAAAATTGAAGATTGAAGATTGAAAATTGAGGAACCTGGCGGAGTTAATAACAAGAATAAAAATAACAACAAGAACAAGAATAATAACAATAAAAAAAGATACAATTATGAAGGCAATTGAATTAACCCCGACAACTGCTGCCAACTTCGACAGCACGGCAATGACAACAAGAGTGAGCAACTTCAAGAAGGCTGCAAAGAAATGCTTCAAGGCCACCTGCAGATTCTTAGTGATGATCAGCCCGGTCTATCCGCAGTACGTTGCGAGCCAGAAATAATAATCATAGAAAGTAGTATAATCAGTTCTCCCCCTCTGAGATCCAGGTCTCGGAGGGGGAGTTTTCTTATTCAACAGAGAGACAGAGGTTCTGTGAATATAAGATGCGAAGCCATATGATGCGTGAATCAGGTGGGTGATTATCTCACCACGATGGTCTTGCTCTTGCCTTCCTGGCGCACGACGAAGGTGCCCTTTAAGCCAGCAAGACTCTTGGCCTGTCGGCGCACAATCTTGCCGTCGGTCGTATAGACATCGAGCAGTGATTGTGTGGTAGCCTTCACGCCACCGATGGCCAGACTCTGGTCGTCGACAATACGGATGTTGTCCACAAGCAATACGTCGCCCAACTCCTGCACCTCACCCAACCAGTCAAACACGGTAGGATTGACGAACTCGGCAGTGAAGCCCACATGTGCATAACGGCCGCTCTTTAGCGAGGTCAAGGGGACGCAGACAGTGGTGTACTCCTCAGTGACGGGAATGTCGCTCTGAAGTGTCGTCTCGTTAACTGGTCCGTCGATGCTGCCCGTCACCTTGAGTTGGTTGATGCCCAATGCCTTCACATCGAAAAGGAGCACAGGATAGGCGGCGTCCTTCACATTGAGTTTGCCCGAGAGGAAGTAACTCTCACCTGCATTTTGACTTAACAACACCAATGCGGTGCCGTCATCGTCGCTGGCATCCGAGGACACGAGGAGATCGGCGTCAGAATCCCAGAAGTAGTGCGTGGCATTGTCGGCAAATCCCTCGGTGACCGGCAATTGGTAAGGAGCACCCGTCACAAGGCCTGTCACGGAGTTATCTCCTACACCGGCTGCCGACTCCGGCTCCACCACCCAGTATGTCCAATGCTGGTCGCCGTCCACCGTGCTGCCCGTGATGTCGTAGGTGTCGCTATTGGTCAGTGAGTCGAGTTTTTGGTCATAGGTGAGTTCCATGCCAAACCATCCCTCTTCCCATCGGGTTGACCAAACATTGTAAACCACCTTCTCGGGGTTGACATAAAGGTCATTGACACCCACGTCGCCCACTTTTTCCCAATGGAGGGTGACGTGATCGAAGTTGTCGATAGCGGTGAAATTCCCGACGGAGGTGGGGATATCAACACCCACATAGACGGTGTCCTTGACACTCTTCATGCCATTGCCGCTTTCGTTGAAGGGGATGAGCTGGTAAACATGGTAACCGTGGGTGTCGGGAGCATCCATATAGCTAACTGTCTGTCCGGCAGTCATGGCACCATCGATGCTGCCCACTTTTTCGCCATCGCGGTAAATACTAATTCCACCAACAAATTCCTTGTCGAGTGGCGAGCCGTCGTAGGCCAGAGTGGGAACGGTCATCTTCACCTCTGCGGCGAGCTCACCCTTCGTGTCGGGGATGACCTCGAAGGTGGGAGCGGCCGGCGAGGAAGGTGCTGGCCCGTCCTCGATAGAGATGAAATTGACGGTGAGATGATCCATGTCGGCATCGCTGATGGCATGGAGGGCAACGTGATAGACACCATCCTCAGGCACGGAGAATATCTGCTCAAAGATATCACCCGGATCCTCGAAGTTGGTCACGTCGAAGGGAGCCATCAACTGTGTAGTGAGTGCCTCCACAGTGGGTTCCTTGCCCAGAAGCACCTCGAGGCGCTCAGGATAACCGGATGTCACGGCATTAACGATCATATAGTAGTTCTTGCCCCCTTGCAAATGGATGCGCGGACTGATGAGATAGTCGTCGCCATCATTGTCGGAGCTGTAAACATAGGAGGTGCCGTAGCCGTCCTCCCACTGCCATGTGGAGCCGTCGTCGTTGTTGTCGATGACCTTGAAGGCATCGATGGCGCTCTCTTGGGTGAGGTCAGATGTGTAGGGCACTTCGAGGATGGCATCGAGATAGACGGTCACCTCGTCGCTCTTCTGGCCAGCCCCTTTATCATTGGAGGCCACCACCTGATAGGTGTGGTTGCCGATGGTGATGTCGTCGGCATTGTCAACATAGCTCAGGGCTGTGCCCGGCTTCACGTCGGTGAACGTGTGTATCACCTCACCATCACGCAGCAATTCTACAGACAAGTCACCAGTCAGTTCGCTGCCGTTACGTTTGGCGGTTGGGGCAGTGAAGGTGACGGTGGCTTCGAGCTTATCGGGGGTGGGCACCACTTTCAAATCGGTCACAGCGGCAGGAGCCTCCATTTCAACCACGTCAATGAGGAAGTTGTCGGCATAGAGCCGGTATTTGTCTTTCTCTGAGATGGCATGGATGCCGAAATAGTAGTAGCCTGTCTCGCCGACTGTGACATGGTCGTTGCTGAGTGTTCTGTTGGCATCCCATGTCACCTCGGTAGGATCAATCACCTGAGTGGTCATCGCCTCTGCGGCGGCCTCCTTGCCCATTTTCACCTCAATGCTCTCGTCGCTGTCGGCGATGCGTGTGTCGAAGGCCATAAAATAGACCTTACCTGCCTCGAGCCAGATGGCGGGAGAGACCAACCAGTCGTCAGCATCGTTGGTGTCATTATAGGAATAACGTGCATAGTGCTCATCATCGGTGTTCATGACATAATTCCAGGTGGAACCGTCGCCGTTGCTGTCGATGATGCTGAAGGCGGCCTGCTCTTCCACGGTCTCGAAGGTGTTGAGATAGGGCAGTTGGTCGACTTTGGTGACGACCTCAATCGGTGTCCATACTGTCTCTGCATCGCCATATCCCGCGGCGAGATTGTCGTCGTCCCAGAAAATACCTATAAACTGACTTTCCTTCCCTTCTTCGTCTGCCGACGTGCCCTGAAGGCTGATGACGCCATCCTCTATCTCGAAGGTGATGGCATCGGCATTATCGTCGGCCAAGAAGTTGCCTTCAAGGTCGATGATTCCCTTGCGGAGGCTGAGTGTAATTTCATATTCCTCGCTGTAGGAGATGGGCTGTCAGGTAGCCACGGTGATGGTATTGCCGTTCTTCGTGCCCTTCACCCAAGTGCCTGCGGCATAGGAGGAGATGATGTCCTTGATATAGATCGTGCCGTCGCCACAGTCGACAATCTCCACCGAGCCAGACTGCTCACCGATATAGATTTGCTCATTGGCTACGTAATAGGTTGTACCAGAGCGGGAATAAAAATGGTGCTCGCCTTCTGGCGCAGTGATGATGATGCCATGGGAGGATGCGTCATCGACACGGATTTTCCGTAGCTCTCGGGAAGTGGGCAGGGGCATGTGCCGCTTGCCAAGATGCCGGACAAGCTGGCTCTTGCCCACATCGAGTTTCTGGAATGTCTGAGCCTTTCCAGGAACAATCAGCAGCAGCGCTGCCAACAATGTGAGTAGTGATTTCAATTTCATGTTATTTGCTTTTAAGTGAATGAATATCCGAATCTCTCGTCGTTTTTGATGGTGCAAAATAAGCATTTGCTGCTAAAATAACGACACAATGAGTCAATAATTCTACTTCCGTTTTTTCAATAAATCGGGAAAAAGATATACCTTTGCATGCTTTTAACCAACCAACGATTACAAAAATGAAGAAGATTTTTACTATTGTCCTTCTGGCTATCCTGTCAATGACGGCTCATGCCCAGATGAAGACGCTGCAAAATAACGAGGATAAAGACTCTACCATCGCCGTTGTCGGCTATTTCAGCAAAAATGACACCATGGAGTATCAACGTGTTCAGGGAAAGATGAAAATCGTGGACAATGACACGACACAACGCGGTGAAATCACAGAGAAATTCATGATTGTTGTCACGGACTCCACCACAAACGGCTATAAAATGGAAATCATCCCCTTGTCGTGCGAGATAAAGGACATCGACAGCGATTACCAGATGCGGATGGCCTCATTGCTGTGGAATAACATAAAAGGCCTCCGCTGCCGTTTCACCACTGATGAACTCGGAAGCGTGCAGCACATTGAGAACTGGCGCGAGATTCGTGATGTGCTCAAAAAAAGTTATGTAACGGTCTTCGACAGTCTCTATGCCTCTTTGCCTGCCCTGGACAGTGTGATGCCACGGAAGCAACTGGAAAGTCTGACGCTCTTAGGATGCTCTACAGAAGACGGCATCAAGGAGCAATATGACGAGCTCGACATGCTCTTCGGACTGCATGGCAACGAAGTGACCATGGAGCCGGTTGAGACCGACGACATATCCGAGGCAGGATACCCCACTCATTCACGCATTGAATCTTTCTACCCTGCTCCCAAGGACGAATATGACATTGAAGGCGACTATGTCGTAAATGCGCGTACCGATACAAAGTTATCCGGCGATGACGTGAAAGACCTGATCGGCAACACTCTGGGCATGCTTCTCGCCGGAGAGGTCTCGGACAGCGTGAAAAAATATACGAATGAGGCACTCACTGACAAGGAAGAAGGGATGACGACCACCAACTACGAGCAGTATTGCTATTTCTTCAACGGATGGCCCAAACTCATGCAGAAAATCGTGGAAATCAACGTAGCAGGTCTCGTCAGACGCATCGAATACGATTCCATTGAGTGGACAAGAAGACATTGGGAATAATCTCCTACCAAAAAATCAGCCATTTTCGAGAAATAATTCGAAAATGGCTGATTTTTCAGAAATCTAATACTAGCTATCTTTTCAGCACCTTTCTGCCGTTGCGGATGACGATACCCTTATAGTTGTCACCGACCTTCATGCCCACCACATTGTAGGTGGGACCAGTGGCTTGCTCATCGGCATTCACCATTTCGATGCCGTCGCCCTCAACGAGTTTGAGTTCAATCTTGTCGATGTTGCAGTAAGGACTATTGATGGTGATGCGCATGATCTGCTCGCCAGCCTCCAGGCGGGTGTTGATGTTGCCCTCAAAGGCTTTGTAGGTGTCCCAACTGTTGTTGCCTGTCTGCGACACATTCACCTTGCAGAGGTTGGTGACCTTGCCATCCTTGACGAGACCCAAGGTGAAGCCAGAACCGGTGGAGCCAGATGAGGCGGTTGCCTTATAGGCATACTTGCCACCCTCCTTCACGTTGACAGTGTACTCCATCCATTCGTCGGTAGCGGTGTAGCCGATGACATAGCCACCATTGCCGGAGACGATGTCGACACCCTCGCTGTCGGAACGGTAGGCCGTGGTGCCCTCGTTCTGGGAATCAGAGTCATGGTAGGTGAAGCCCTCGCCTCCCCTGTCGAAATTCTCTGCCTCGATGACACCCGGTATCTGGATGATGCCCTTGTGTGGGGTGCGCTTGTTGTTGACCAACAGGTCCAGTTTCGCAATCTTCGACTCCCTGCCCTCTGCGTCGGTGGCGATAGCCATATAGGCAAAGGTACCCTTGGACGTCGGCTTGTACTCATACACAAACGGTTCCTGTGTAAGTGTCTTCACCAGCACTTGGTTGAGATACAGCTTCACATTGGCGATAGTGCTGTTGGGCGACGAAGCCTCCACCTTGATGGCTGTATTGGTATTGATGACCGCAGGCGACGGGTCAGAAGACATGGTAATCTTGATATCCTCATCCACATCGATGCGCTTGAATTCAATCTTGTCGATATTGCAGCTGCTGCCCGTGATGTTGAGGCGGATAACTTGCTGTCCCTCCTCCAGCGGGATGAGGAGACGGCCATGCACAGTGCGGTAGTTGTCCCAGTTGTTGGATTGCACGCAAGGCACGGGGATGACATCGGTGAGAGCGGTCACTCCCTGCTTGGTGCTGAGTGACAGGCTGATGGAGGAGTTATTGGCTCCAGAAGAAACGGTGGCATCATAGGAATACAGGCCAGCCTCCTTCACGTTGACGGTGTACTCCAGCCATTCTCCCTGTGAAGTGTAGCCGATGGCATAGTTGTTATTGCCAGAGACGATGTCGACACCCTCGCTGTCGGAACGGTAGGCCGTGGTGCCCTCGTTGGTATTGTCAGAGTCGTGATAGCTCATACCCTCGGCACCCTTGTCGAAGTTCTCTGCCTGCAGTGTGCCAGGAATCTCGATGGTACCCTTGAACGACTCGCGGGGGTTGTAAGCCTTGAAACCAGAGTAGCGCACATACTCGGAGCCATCGGTGGCCACCACCACCGCCTTCACGTCATGTCTGCCACCGTCGGTGGGTATGAATTCCGTGGCATAGGGAGCCTCTTTCAGGGTGGTGATAAGTTGGTTTTTCACATAGACATCGATATGGTCGATGGTCTTGGTTCTCAGTGAAGCCCTGATGGTGATGGGCACCACGTCGCCCTTGCTGACAGCCAGCGGACTACACTTCACATAGACCGAAGCCTCCTTCTTCATACCTGGGAAGGGACTCTTGGCGTTCTTGGCGGCATCGCTCTTCATATACTCACGCAGCCAAGTCATGGCAGGACGGTCCTTACCATCGCGGATGAGGCCAGAGTTGCCATCAGTGGTCCAGGTGGCACCATATATGTATCCCCAGAGGGTAATGCCGGCACAGTAGTCTGACTCCCACATATAGGGAATCTGCTCAGAGTAGCGCTGCTTCTGCAGGGCATCGTCAGAGGTGCCGATATCATACTCCGTGCTGTACATTGGCATCTTGAGGGCATTCTGTATCTTTGTCATGGCCGACTTGAAGTTGCTCAGACTCATGTCGGTGAGGTCATGGCTCTGGCATCCGTAGGCATCGATGGGCGCACCGGCGTCACGAAGGGTTCTCACGAGGTCGATGTACTGGTCGATCTGCCACTGGAAGGTGTTGTAGTCGTTATATACGAGGATGGCATTCGGCCAGCGCTCATGGGCCATCTCAAAAGCCTTGATGATCCAGTCGAAACCTGTTGCTCCGTCACCACCCAGAGCGGCCTTGTAGGGAGCGGGTTGGTGGCCGGCTACCGCCTCGTTGACCACATCGATAATCTCAAGATTGGGATAATGTTTTGCCACGGCATCAAAATACTCCTCAATGGCCTTTGTCTGTTCTGAGGTCGACAAGTTGTTGACCCATGAGGGATACTGGGCACCCCAGATGAGGGTGTGGTACTTGAAAGGGAAGCCGTGCTGCTTGGCATAATTGGCAGACCTGTCTGCATTGCCGAAATTGAAAGAACCACGGCGAGAACCCTCAATGGCATCCCACTTGGTTTCATTCTCAGGTGTAATTTGGTTCCAAAGTTTGTAGAAAGGCTCCACTCCACCTCCGGCATCCACATTGTACCTGGTAGTAATGTTGCCCAAGAACTTGTCGGGGTTGGTGGACAACTGCGCCTGGCTCTTCATCGGGAAGAGAAGAGCAGCGAGGCCCAACATGCTCACAGACACGCACCTTTGGAAATGGTGTTTGAATCTCATTGCGTAGAATTGTTTCATATGAAAGTTAGTTATTTGAAAAATGATTATTCATGTACAGCAAACCGACACGCACTGCCGGAATCTATTGCAAAAATAGCGAATGCCGATGCTTTACAAAAATAAATCTTCGATTTATTTGTCCCAATTTACATAACACATTATAAAATGTAACTTTATATAAAATGTACTTTGGTGGGGGATAAAGCAAAACTCCCTGCAAAATGCAAGGAGCTTTACCTGTGATTCCGTTGGGGCTCGAACCCAAGACCTACTGCTTAGAAGGCAGTTGCTCTATCCAGCTGAGCTACGGAACCATCGAAAGCGGCTGCAAAAGTAGTGTTTTTTGCGCTGACTTCCAAATAATTTGCGGCTTTTTTGCTTCAATCCATAAAAATCCGTCGGAATCCAACGCCAAGCAGCCCCTCAAAGAACAAGTATTCACCGCTGGTTGAGGCTGTCTATTATGCCAGTCCCTTTGCGATTTCGGTCAGTTGTGCGAAGTCGTCGATGATAAAGTCGGCCTTTGCATCCTCCATTTCCTTTCGTCCTCCGTTGCCGTATGTCACACCCACGGTTTTGCATCCGGCGTTCTTGCCCATCATGATGTCGTATTTGGCATCACCCACGACGATGGCCTGTGAGGGAGAGAAGCCGGTGGCTTCGAGCGTCTTTTCCACCATTTCAGGGTGAGGCTTGGCGTGTGTCACATCCTCGCAGCTGATGACGAGCGAGATGTAAGGCTCCAAATGCAGGTCATTGACAAAGCCCATGAGCGAGAGCCGTGCCCTGCTGCTGGCGATGGTGAGCGTGTGCCCCTCATCGTGGAGCTTTTTAAGTGTCTCGATGACGTTGGGGAATAGCGGCACGACCCCCGGGATGTTGTTCTCCTCGAAGATTTGCCGATAGGTGTCAGCACAAATGTCGCCCATCTCGTCGGTCATGTCGATGAGTTGTGTGAAGGTCTGCTTGAGAGGCAGTCCGATCATTTTCTGGCATTGCTCCTTGGTGCGCGGTGGCAGGCCCAATGCTTGGATGGTCTTCTGCATGGTGTTGAGGATGAGCGTCTGCGTGTCGCCCATGGTGCCGTCGAAGTCGAGGATGAAAAGCATTTTATGGATGATGGAAATTGTTAAATGGCGTCTTTGTGCAATACGATGCAGATGGTTTTCGCCTTGACATACTCTTCCGAGAGATAGATGAAGCCTCCGTAAGGATTGCCCTTTCCCCAGGAGTTTTTGCAGATGTAGTATCTGCGCTGGTTGTCGT
Organism: uncultured Prevotellaceae bacterium; assembly: GCA_947306845.1. Next base: position 850 of record CAMZHP010000072.1, on the reverse strand, counting down.
CGTGAGCGATGCCCACCATCTCCATGCAGTGGTCGTCGGTGGTTTTCTGGTGGTCGAAGTCGCGCTGCCTGCTCTCCTGTGTCACCCGTGAGCCACTGCCCAGTTCCCCCGTTCCCTTGCTGGCACTGAAGCCCGGTTCGGTGACATCGCCCTCCCAGCAGACGGGATGTCCGTGAGTGAGTGCGCGGTTGATGCAGGCCATCAGACTGTCCATCGGGACGTTGAGGAAGAGGCTGTGGTGCTGGTTGTCGGGCACCTCGAGCGTACACGCTTCGCCAAAGGGGTGGTGAGTGAAACTGGTGAGTGCCACGTACTCGTCTTTTTTGCAGATGCTCCTCGCAAACTCCATCGGCGTGTATTGGCATCCGAGCATGAAGACCCATGACGGAGTGAAGCCTATGACATCGTCAAGCAACTTTGAGGCCTGTTGGTCGAGATGCGCCACGCCTTTGAGGTGCGCCCTACTGCTGTCGGCCATCCGCGTGAGTTGTGCGGCCAGGCTCTTGTAGTCCACGTTCTCCGCCCTGTGGTAGGAGTTGTAGGGCATGGCCCCATGGCTTTGCAGCAAGTCGAGGGCCATGGGCGCCATACCCCTTAGGGAAATCTTGTGCCTTCCACCCGTGGCATACCTGCGGTGCGCCTGCTCTGTCAGGGCGTACCGGCAGAGGAAGGTGGGAGAGAGGTTGACGGAGTCGCCGTATCGGATGTGCTCGGTCTCGATGGTGGCCAGCATGGCATAAATCCAGCATGCGTCGCTCCCTTCCTGGTTCTTCACCGGGGTGACGGGCAGCATCACATCGGTGTGGAAACGCCTTGCCGGGGTCTCGGGAGCCCCCTGCTTTTCCCGGCA
>CAMZHP010000071.1 GCA_947306845.1 uncultured Prevotellaceae bacterium | reverse complement strand
TGCTTTCCCAACAACTGATATTCTGTCGTTCCCAATAAGGCCTGTTGATGGTCCTGTTTTGAGCCTACGGGTGAAGTGACATCTGCCTGATATGAAATAACGAACGACGTATCGCGCAGACCACAGTATTGGGAGAGCAACATACGCACCAATGAAAGACCGTTGCTTACCTTGAGTTTCTGACTGGCTATTTCGTTCTGGCGCAGTTGCACTTGCAACAAATCGTTACGCATGGCCACACCCGCACGGACAGCCACATCCACATCTTTATAAATATCGTTGAGCAGTTTCTCCACCGCCTCAATGGTCTTCATCTTCTCCTGAATGGAAGCCAGCTGCCAGAAATACTGCTCGGCCGTCTTCTCCACCTCGTTTTCCGAGAGCTGCATCTTCAGCCTGCTCACATCTTCGCCCACCTGGCTCAACTTATTGCCATTGATGATCTGGCCACCGGCGAAAACTGGTTGTACGGCCTGTACGCCGGCGATGACACCTTTTTTCATCATCGAGATGCTGACGGGATTGGCGAGGGCGGCAAGTGCCTCAGGGGGAAACATTTGAGCCAGCATGGCGCCCATTTCGGGTGCCATCATCTCTGATGGGTTGACAGTGGTCTCGGCCATGCCTTTATTAGCATTGAACCACAAGCCCATACCGCTGACATTGGGGAAATACTTGGTATAGGCCTCCTTGCGTTGCTGACTGGCTGCCTCAACATCATATTGTGCAGAACGGATGGCGAAATTGTTGCGCAGGGCAGAATCCTTCAGCTGCTCCAAGGTGTAGGTTTGGGCTATCATCAAGGAGCAGCACAGGGAACCTAGCACGAAAGCAAATATCTTTTTCATCATATTCGGGTATGCAATAGCAATTTTATCACTTTTGACTTACTTTCCAATAAATAACGGGCAACATGGTTACCACCATGATGAGCGAGCCAATACCACCGGCAAAAATGGTGACTCCCACAGGCATCCAGAACGAACTCTGCGCGATGATCATCGGCACCACACCGACAGCAGTGGTAGCTGTTGTGAGGAAGATGGGCACCATGCGCCGCTTGCCAGCATCGTAGGCAGCCTGCTTCACGGCATTGTTGTAACCCTCGCGGTCAACAGTCCAATCTCCATGTGCTGCCACATATTTCTTGATCAGGTCAATCGCGTGCTCGAAAATCAGTATCTCATTGCGCATGATCATTCCCATCAACGTGATGAGACCAAAGATGGAGGTGAGGCCCAAGGAACGGTTCATCAGTCCCAATCCAATCAGTGAACCTGGAATCATCAGGGCAAGGGCGACCATACATATCGTTGTAATGCCAAACTTCTTGAAGTTGAACAGCAGGAAGAAGAACACGATGATCATGGCGATGGTGATGCCTCCAAATATCTGCGGCAGGGCCTCGTCGCCATACTCTATCTCACCGCCCACCTCAGAGCGCACCCCCTGAGGCATCTCAATCTCCTTCTGCATGATGCGGGCTATCTCCTTCTCGATGGGAGCTGTATAAACGCCCTGCACGAAATGGCCAGTCACCGTGATGCAACGCTCTCCACCGCGATGCAAGATGCGGCTCTCACTCCACTGGGGGGACACCTTCGCTATCTGTCGCAAAGGCACGGTGCTGTTGGACTGGTTGACGCCTGATGATACGATGGACATCGGTGATGCGATACCCAAATTGGCAACATCCGAGAATGTCATGTCGGCATCGTCCTTCACGACAATGGGCAATTCATAGTTGCCTTCCCATATCTGCCCTACACGGAGGTCACACGAGGTCGCGCTCAGTGCCAGTTGTGCCGTGGATCGTGTTACACCCAACTGTGCTGAGGCAACAGGATCTAGTTCTACGTTGATGATAGGATGAGGCTGAAAGTAATCAGTATGCACCCATTCCAACTCTGGCATCTGGCGCATGCGCTCCATCAACCGTTCAGCCACTACATGGAGGGAATCAAGATTGTCGCCATAAAAGCGATACTCCAATTCTGTGACTTCCAGATAATCCAGTCGTTTGAACTTCACGTAAGCATTGGGAAAGGCTTCTCCCAACTGTGGCTGATATTGCGCCAACAGGTCGAGCGTAGCCTTGTCTGATTGTGTGTTCACAATCAATTGAGCATAGTTCTTCCCCGCCATCTGTGGCGCATAGGCATCCATGAAGCGTGGCGAGGAACAGCCGATGAAGCTAGTGATGCCCGTGATGCGCTCGTCCTTTGCCAGCACATGACGAACAGAATCCGCCAACTCAGTGGTCTCTGCCAGTCCCTTGCCATCGGGCAGGAAGATTTCTACAGCAAACTGGTCGCGGTCGGCATACGGGAACAGTCGTATCTTCAGGGTCGGAATAATGATTGTGGACAGCAAAATGACACCGATGCCACCGAAGATGGTCATCCACGGATTTCTAAAAGTGAAGTCGAGCACCCTGTCATAGGTCCTCTGCACCCACTTGGTGATGGCATTCCCATCAGTTTTCACGTTTTCAGGCTTGATTAACCTGACTTCCAAGAACGGTATCACTGTCACAGCCAAGAAGAGCGACACCATCAGGTTGATAGTGATGGTGATGGGGAAATCCTTCAGACAGTCATGGAACATGCCCTTCATGGTGATCAGGAAAGGATAGAAGATGGCACAAATGCAAATGGTGGCCAACATCATGGGCATGAAATATTGCTTGGCCGATTCTATGGCAGCTTGCTTGGGTTCATGCCCCTTTCCGAGGTATTCCAAATATCCGTCTATCACCACAATGGAGTTATCGACCACCATACCGAGCACCACAATCAGCGCCGCCAGCGTCACGATGTTCAGTTCGATGCCCAACATATACATGAAAGACACCGAGACAAAGGTGCTCAATGGGATGGTAATGGATGCCACAATAGCTGAGCGCAGCGGGAAGAGCACCATCATCACCAGGATGATGATGAGCATCGCAATCAGAAGGTCGCGGAGGAAGTTGGTGATGCTGATATTCACCACCTTTGGTTTGTCGGCGATACGTGTGACCTTCACATCTTCAGGCAGTTCGTTCTCACGGAAATCATTGAGCACCTTGTCCACCTCACCGCCATACTGCACCACATTGTTGCCGGGTGTCATCTCCATCGACAGCAACACACAGGGGTGACCATCCTGCTCTATGCGGCTCGACATCGGCTCGTATTCCCTGACCACACGGGCCACATCCCTCACACGGGCCACCTTGCCCGTGACAGGGTCGGAGAAAATGATCTGATTGGCGATTTCCTCCTCGCCATTCTCCTGAGCCTCCACGTGGATAGGTATCTGCTGGTCGTCATCATCGATGTTGCCACTCATCGTGGTGATGCCCTGGGCTTGCAGACGCGAGAAGAGCATCTGTTGTCCGATGCCATAGGCCTGCAGACGCTGGCGGTCGACATAGAGCGATATCTGCTCCTTCTGCTCACCAAACAATTTCACATTGGCTACAGACGGAATTCTACGCAGACGGTCGCTCAGATCATCACTATATTCCTTCAGCTCACGATAACTGCGCTGGTCGCTCTCGATAGCGATAAGCAGTGCTGAGGTGTTGCCGAAGTCATCGTTCACTACAATGGCCAACACGCCAGAGGGCAACTGTGACTTGAAGCTGTTCAGTCCGTGCTTGATTTTGCTCCACACCTCATCCTTGTTGTTCACGTCATCGTTGAGTTTTACCATCACGATGCACATGCCATTCTGAGAAGTCGTGGTGGTCTTCACACGATTGACCTCTCCATAGGTAAAGAGATAGCGCTCCAGCGGACGGGCCACCTGCAGCTCCACCTCCTCGGATGTAGCACCAGGATAGACAGCTACCACCACTCCCTGACGGATTGTAGCATGCGGAAACTCATCCTTGGGCATGTCAAACATTCCATAGATGCCCAACACAAAGAAGATGCCGATGATGAGCAGCGATATCGGGTAATGTTCCAATGGCCACTTGAGCCATTCCATCTTTTTTCCCATATTAATACACTACTTTTGTTCCTTCACTCAGTTTCTGGTATCCCTCCGTCACAATGCGCTGTCCGATGTTTAACCCATCTACAACCGTCACATGATTGCCCTGCGTTTCACCTACCGTCACCTTAGTGCGATGGGCTGCATTGTTGTTGTCCACTGTCCAGACGAACAATGAACCGTCAGACTTCTTCTGCACCGATGTCACGGGAATGGATTTGCTGCTGATACCCTGCGACCCCTCAGAAACGAAACGGACGCTAGCCACCATTCCCGGCAACAGTTTACGGTCGCCGTTGACTACATTGATACGAATGTCATAGGTATGTGTGAGAGCGTCAGCCTGCACACCTTTCTCTATTCTTCCACCCATATAGCTACGCCCGATGGCATCCACCTTAACACTGGCCGATGTATTGGCGTTGATGCTCCCAATCTCTGATTCGGGCACGGCTACCTTCACTTTCACTGTTGAGATGTCAAGAATGTTCACTACAGCTTGTGACGGCAAAGCTGTCTCACCTGCCACCAGCTGTTTCTTGCCAATGACGCCACTGACAGGGGCGTAGAGACGGGTATCAGCAAGTCCCTTGCGGGCTATCTTTTCCGTTGCAGTAGCCGATGCTACTCCCGAACGAGCTGTACTGAGTGCTGAGGTGGCTTGAGCGAGACGGGTCTCTGCCTCTATCCATTTGACCTCCGGCAACGAGCCATTGTCATGCAACAACTTCATACGGTCGTAAGCATCCTTGGCTTGGTTGTAAGTGGCCTCAGCCTGTTTCACCATGTCTTTGGCTTGGTTGACTGACGCATGTGCCACCTCCACGCTGTTGCTCGAAGTGGTCGGATCGATTTCTGCCAACAGTTGACCACGGCTTACTGCCTGTCCCTCCTTGACCAATATTCGCTTGATCACTCCCATGGTGGTGAAACTCACTGCAGTGGCCTCACGTTCCTCAATAATGCCCACATACGTCTGCGCATTGTCAATCATACCAGGCGACACCACTAGTGTCCCCACTCTCGTAGGAGCCTTCGACGACTGCTCCTTCTGCTTACCACAACTGCTGGCCAATACGACAACCAGCAGTATCAAAAATAGCTTTCTCATGTATATATGTATTTGATTTTGTGCACAAAAGAGTGTTTTATATCATATATGTTCTATTTCATGATTTTCTCTGTTATCTCATTTGACGTGGTTTTCTCCATTTCCAAGAGACGCATCTTGAGGTCTAAACCACCAGCATAGCCCGTCAGCATACCTCCTGTGCCCACCACCCGGTGGCAGGGTATGATGAGCGAAATAGGATTATGACCCACTGCACCGCCCACCGCTTGTGCCGAACGGCAACCGAGTTGACGGGCAAGGCTGCCATAGGTCACGGTTTGGCCATACGGAATATCGAGCAACAGCTGCCAAACACGTTGGCGAAACGGAGTGGCTCGCAACAACAGCGGCGGGGTGAAGTTGGGCATCCGACCACCGAAATACATATCAAGCCAACGGCATGTATCACAAAAAATTGTCAAGTCAGCCCGCTCCTCATGCTCCTCGCCAAGCCCATCGGCAAAGAACCGTTGTCCATCGAACCAAAGACCTGTGAGCGACGCGCCGTCGGAACCTAACGTGATGCCGCCCAATGGTGAATCATAATGTGCCGAGTAGCACAAAACGTCTCCAAGTTTTGTTTTTTTAACAACATTCTTCAAATCCATCCGCAAAAATAGAAAAAACAAAAGACTTTTCACTATATTTGTACCCACATTTTTATTAATTACCGAACTTGGTCTTTATTTATCATTGGAGAATCATTATATCTGACATCAACATGAAACACAGAAGCGTCTTTCTTATTTTCGCGCTCATGCTTTGCACCTCTGCTGCAAGAGCGCAATACCAGCAGGTCAATGACATTTCATACACGGAATCGGCAGACCCCTATGCACAAGAGCGATGCAAGCTCGACGTGTATTATCCCACAGAAGAAAAGGATGCCCCCGTAGTGGTGTGGTTCCATGGCGGCGGCATCGAGGGCGGCAACAAACACATCGATCCACAGCTGAAGAACTGCGGCCTTGTGGTAGTAGCCGCCAACTACCGTCTTCTGCCTAAAGCCAACATTTCAGACATCCTCGACGATGCTGCGGCAGCCGTTGCTTGGACATACAAGAATATCGAAAAATATGGCGGAAGCAAGCGCAAGATCTTTGTCGCAGGACACTCTGCGGGAGGCTATCTGCTAGACATGATCGGCCTGGACAAGAAATGGCTCGCCAAATATGGTGTCGACCCCGACTCACTGGCAGCCCTTGTCCCATTCAGCGGACAATGCGTCACCCATTACAATATCCGCAAGCAGCAAGGCATCGGTCCCCTGCAAGCCACCATCGACCAATATGCCCCACTTACCTATATCCGCCCGGATGCGCCACCAATTGTCATCATCTCTGGAGACAGGGAACTGGAACTTTTCGGGCGTTACGAGGAACAGGCCTATTTCTGGCGCATGCTGAAGCTCGTGGGACACCAAGACGTCACCCTCTACGAAATGCAAGGCTATGACCATGGGGCCATGGCTCAGCCAGCCTACCACATTCTGAAGCAGCATATCCGCCGTATAACAGCCAATATGTCATCAGCCCTGCCAAAGCCAATCATCAAAAAAGAACAACAAGCGGAATACCGGTTCACTTGGCAATCTCCTTATCTCAGGCGTGATGCCAAAATGAACGAGTCGAATCCAGCCATTCTCCAACTTGGAACAGACAACGGCTACTATGATCTCACAGCTGAGACAGGAGCACTCATCAAAGACCTGAGGGACTTTTCTGTTTCTGTTTGGTTCAAGGTCAGCGCTGAAAACAAGCTCGATGGCTACGGTCATTTTCTATTCGCATTTTCCCAACTGGCAGAGAACAGTGCCCATGAGGGGCCATATATAGCCATGCGACTGAACGAACAGCGATTTGAGACCTCCACTGGTGGATATGAGCACGAAGAATTCATCATGCAAGGCGGACAACCCAAGCGTGAAGTGTGGGTTCATGCTCTCTACCGTCAACAGGGACACAAAGGCGAGCTTTTCCTGGACGGGAAGCGAATCGGACAGAACGACCACATGCCCATTCCAGCTGAGATTTTCAATGGTGCACCTGCCAACTGCTGGATTGGACGTGCCCCTTTCCGCGGCGACAAATATCTGACGCAAGCGGAGGTGGCGGATTTCCGGCTTTATGATTATGCCCTTAGCAATCAGGACATCCGCATGTTGAAACAGACAACAAGACCAAATACGGAATCAAACAAAAAACGATGACAGCACATAAGGTATTGGAAGCAGTGAGGACAGGGAAGATGTCTGTGGAAGAAGCAGAGGCATACTTTCGACGCAAACCCTTTGAAGACCTGGGGTTTGGCAAGGTGGATGCCCACCGCAAGCTTCGCACAGGAGCTGCCGAGGTAGTTTTCTGCGCCGGAAAGGCGGATGAGCATCTTCTGAGGCTGTATGAGCACATTTATGCCAGCGAAGGCGAAGTGCTGGGTACCCGAGCCACTCCACATCAGGCACAAATAATACAATCCCTATTTCCGGAAGCCGTCTATGACCCTGTGTCACGGATTCTGAAAACAGAGAAGGCGGGCAAGCAACACAAAGGACTGGTTTGTGTGTGTACGGCAGGCTCTGCCGATGTGCCTGTCGCTGAGGAAGCAGCACAAACCGCGGAATTTCTCGGCAGCAGAGTGCTCCGAATATATGATGTAGGAGTGAGCGGTCTGCACCGCCTGCTTGCAAGGCTGGAAGAAATACAAAAAGCCAACTGCATAGTGGCAGTTGCTGGCATGGAGGGGGCCTTGCCCAGTGTGATAGGCGGGCTCGTGAACAAGCCAGTGCTTGCCGTACCCACCTCTGTGGGATATGGAGCCAGCATGCATGGTTTGTCGGCATTGCTCACCATGCTCAACACCTGCGCCAATGGCGTCGCCACCCTGAATATTGACAATGGTTTCGGCGCTGGCTACATGGCGTCACAAATCAATTTGGCCATTTGCAAAGAAGACACTCATGAATAAGACACTTTATTTGGAATGCTACTCAGGCATCAGTGGCGACATGACCGTAGCAGCCTTGCTGGACCTGGGAGCCGATGCTGAGGTTCTCGAAAAGGCCTTGAAAAGCCTTCCCCTCACAGGGTTCGAGACTAGGGTCAGCCGAGTTATAAAATCAGGGATTGACGCTTGTGATTTCAATGTGATTCTGGAGCATGACAACCATGATCATGACATGGAATACCTGCATGGCGACGGACATCATCACCACAAACTGTTTTTTCTCAACTGGTTCCACCATCATCATGGCCATTCACATCCACATACCCATGGCCATAGTCACCAGCATGGCCATGGACATGAACACCGGGGACTGGCCGACATCGTGAAAATTTTAAACGGGAGCGCGCTGACCGAAAGAGCCAAGGAATTGGCCATCAGGACATTCCAAATCATCGCTGAGGCAGAGAGCAAGGCACATGGCCTGCCTATCGAAGAAGTGCATTTCCACGAAGTGGGTGCTGTGGACTCCATTGTCGATATTGCCGCCGCTGCCGTCTGCCTCGACAACTTGGGAATCACTGATGTCATCGTCCCCGTCCTTTATGAAGGCACCGGCACAGTACGCTGCCAACATGGTGTGCTGCCCATACCTGTTCCGGCTGTGGCCAACATCGCTGACGCACACGGGCTGAACCTGAACATCACTTCCGCCAAAGGAGAGTTTGTCACGCCCACCGGAGCGGCCATCGTGGCTGCCATTCGCACCAGCGACCAACTTCCTGCCCAGTTCAAGATCGTAAAGACAGGCATTGGTGCGGGAAAACGCAATTACGACCGCCCTAGCCTACTCAGAGCCATGCTGATAGAAGCAACTGCTCCCTCTCAAATAGCACATGATGTAAACCAACTGAGTACACATTCCCAAGCAGCACCGCTGCCGACGGATGATGACAGGATCGTAAAGTTGGAAACCAACATCGATGATTGTACGGGAGAGGCATTGGGCTTTGTGATGGAGCGGCTGTTGGAGGCAGGGGCACGCGACGTGCATTATTTCCCTGTTTTCATGAAAAAGAACCGTCCTGGCTATCAACTGAATGTCATTTGCAAAGAAGAGCAGCGAGCAGCACTTCAGCGCATCATTTTCCAACATACCACCACCATCGGCATCAGGATTCTGCGAATGGAGCGTGCCGTCCTTCCCCGTGAAATCAAGAAAGTGAAGACCTGTCTGGGAGAGATGAGGGTGAAAGTGTGCCAACTGCCTGATGGCGGAAAGCGCTGTTATCCTGAATATGATGACTTGGCAGCCTATTGCAAATCTACAGGCAAGTCTTTCTTGGAGGTTTTCAACAAAGTGTACAAAGAAACAAACGAGTGATGCCGACAATGGATTACGGAGAGAAAAAACGGGCTTTGATAACCTATTTGTCTGAACTGGCCGAGAAAGATTTGGCAGTTGCTTTTTCAGGAGGAGTGGACAGCAGCTTGCTGCTCTTCCTGTGCTGCAACGCAACGAGGCAGAAAGGCACTCAAGTGACAGCGGTGACCGTTCAGACAAGCCTGCATCCCCATGAGGATGCTGAGTTAGCCCGACGTGTGGCAGAGGCAGCCGGAGCCCCCTTCGAGAAGATTCAGACCGATGTACTTGATGAGGCAGGCATCCGCATGAATCCCGAGGACCGCTGCTATCGTTGCAAGCGTCACCTCTTTGGCAAGTTACTGGAAAGAGCCGCTCAATTGGGAGCTCCACATGTGTTGGAAGGCACCAACGCAGATGACCTGCAAGTGTATCGTCCTGGCCTCAGAGCCTTGAGTGAACTGGGCATCCTGAGTCCGTTGGCCCAAATGGGTGTCACCAAAGCGGAAGTCCGGCAACTGGCTTCCGAAATGGGCGTGCCGGTGGCAAAACGGGCATCCATGCCATGCATGGCCACCCGTTTCCCCTACAACACCCGTCTGGACACCCAACTGATGGGGCGTTTGGGCGAGGCTGAGGCTTGGCTGCGCAGCCAGGGGTTCTACAATGTGCGTCTGCGTGTCCATGGCGACATCGTTCGCTTGGAAACAGATGCCAAAGACTTTGAAAAGTTGCTCGCGGTACGCCAAACGGTGACGGAGAGGCTCAAAGCCATCGGACTGGCATACATCACCCTTGACTTGGAGGGTTACCGCAGTGGCAGCATGGATATTCACATCAAAGAAAGGAAGTAAGACATGCACATGGCAGATGCATTGGTTTCCCCCGCAGTGGCAGGAACCCTTTATGCCTGTTCGGCTGTCGTCGCAGGCCATTCTCTCCATAAGATGAAAAACGCTGGAGAGAATCAAATAGTTCCTGTCATGGGGGTGATGGGGGCGTTCGTTTTTGCTGCCCAGATGATCAATTTCACCATTCCCGGAACAGGCTCATCGGGCCACCTCATCGGAGGAATGTTGCTGAGTGCCATTTTGGGCCCCGAGGCAGGCTTTCTCACCCTGACGGCAGTGCTGGCCATCCAGTGCCTGTTGTTTGCCGATGGTGGCATATTGGCTTTGGGCTGCAACATGTGGAACATGGGATTCTACGGATGCTTTGCTGGCTATCTGGTCTGGAGTGCTTTCATGCGAGGCGGTATGACCCGCAGACGCATCATCTGGGCCTCACTCACAGGCTGCGTGCTGGCTTTGCAGCTAGGTGCTTTCTCTGTCACGCTGGAGACTTTGGCGTCAGGCATTACAGATTTGCCCTTTGCGGTGTTCCTCGGTTTCATGCAGCCCATCCATCTGGCTATCGGACTCGTGGAGGGTCTTATCACGGCAGCTGTTTTGCTGTTCGTTTTTCAGGCACGTCCCACATTGCTCCGTGGATATGGGCAGCAACAAGGCGGTCTGATGAAAACCTCATCAGTGGTGGCAGTGTTGGTTGCCGCCACGGTTGTAACAGGCGGTTTTCTCTCTCTGCTTGCCTCGTCTCACCCTGACGGTCTGGAGTGGTCGATAGCAAAGGTGACGGGCAGTACCGACCTGGAAGCAACCACCTCATGGCACCTTAAGGCAGCACAGATACAGGAGAAGGTGGCATTGCTGTCCGACTATGATTTACAGCACTTACCGGATGGTTGGGGCACCTCCCTTTCAGGCCTTGTAGGCGGATTGTTGGTTCTGGTGGTCTGTGTGGCCATTTGCCTGGTCATCAGGAAAATGAAACAATCGGGAAAATGAACAGGACAGAGCGTGCAATGATGGAGCTTCATGCCATTGACCGCGAGGCCAGTGCAGACGGATGGATGCAGGCCGTTCATCCTCTATGTAAGCTATTTGTCACGCTGGTCTTCCTGATAGTGCTGCTCTCGTTCGACAAATATGCACTATCCGGGGTACTCATGATGGGAATTTGTCAATCAGTGCTATTCTTGCTGGGCAATGTTTCACTGAGGATGATGGGCCAGCGCCTGTGGCCATTGCTCCTGCTTGTTAGTTTGCTGGGCGTCGGCAACCTGTTCTACGACCATCGCCCCATTTGGGAGATCGGCAGTTTCACAATCTCTGGCGGCATGGTTTCCATGCTCACACTGATGCTCAAAGGCGTTTTCTCTCTATCCGCTGCATACCTGCTGATAGTCACCACGACAATGGATGACATTTGCCATGCGCTCAGGGTCATTCATGTGCCAGCCACGCTGGTCACAGTATTGATGTTGATGTATCGCTACCTGATGTTGCTGCTCAAGGAAACATGCCGGCTACGCGAAGCCTATTCCATGAGGGCTCCCGGACAGCGGGGCATAGAGTTCCGTGTATGGGGCAGTCTGGTGGGGCAACTCCTATTGCGCAGCATCGACAGGGCAGAGGTTATCTATAGCAGCATGCAGTTGCGTGGGTTTCAGGGCAATTTCATGCCACGCAAAGGAAAGAAAGCCACTCTGTCTGACTATCTTTATGTCCTTGCCTGGACAACATTGTTTATAATTATCAGGAGCCTATGAACACGTTGGAGATTGAGAATGTGTCATTCACTTACGATAATGAGCGGGGAAAACCAGCACATCAGGTACTCAACCGCATCAGCTTTTTCGCCTCTGAGGGGGAAAGCATTGGATTGGTGGGAGCCAACGGTGTGGGGAAGAGCACCCTTCTGAAAATCATCAGCGGATTACTGCCCCTGCAGGATGGCCGTGTCACCGTGGTCGGTCTGCCACTGAGGAAGGAGAATCTAAAAAGCATACGTCAGCAGATGGGCTATGTGTTTCAGGATTCAGAAAGCCAACTTTTTATGAGCACCATTTACGAGGATGTGGCATTCGCCCCACGGAATTATGGATTCACCTTTGAGGAAGCCGAGAGGATGGTGATGGAAG
>CAMZHP010000070.1 GCA_947306845.1 uncultured Prevotellaceae bacterium | reverse complement strand
AAGGGCTTTTGAGCTCCCTTCATTCTGTTCTCAGGAGAGCGCATCCATTGTCAGCCTGCTCATGTCTCTCCCCCGCCCTGATGACCGGGTGAAGCGTGCCATACACGCCGCCATGAAATGGTTTGACACCTATAAACTGACCGGCCTACGCCTGGAGCGCACATTCTCCAGAGAATCGGGCCAGCGAAATGTCAGGCTGGTGGAAGATTCCAACGGAAGCCCCTTATGGGCACGTTACTATGACCTTGAGAACACCCTGCCATTTGTGTGCGACCGAGATGGCATTCCCCGCCAACGTCTTGAGGACATCGGCTCAGAGCGACGCAACGGATATGCTTGGTATGGCGACCGGGCCGCATCCCTCTACGACACCTATGCGCGATGGGCCAACAAATACGACCCCTCGCATCAAGTATCCATCAGTTTATCGACAAAGGGTGCCAATGAGAATGGATTGCTCAAGCTGTTTGAGCCCGTGAAAACCAATCCATCTTTGTTTGATGCCGTCATCAGTCCCGGAGAATCCATCCAGACTGTCATCGACCAAGTGCCAATCGACAACAGCAAGCCTTACACGATTTTCCTTCGCAAAGGCACTTACAATCAGAAAGTCATCATCAGTAGGCCACACATCGTGCTGGTGGGTGAGCACCGTGACAGCACCATCCTCGTCATGGCAGAGACAAAGGAGACCCAAACCATCAAAGAACATGAAGGAAAACCTGTGGGCAACGGTGTGATAGTACTGCAAGAGGGTGCTGACGACTGTGTAATCAGCGGCATGACTATCTACAACAATTATGGTACCACCGTGGAGAACACCACACGGCACCAGATGGCTGTCTTCGGAAGGGCCACACGGACCATCATCGTCAACTGCAACATCTGGGCTGATGGTAACGATGCCCTTTCCCTGTGGGCACCTGAGGGCAATGGTATGTATTACCATGCCGACCTGTCTCTCCGCTGCCCGGGTGTCGACTTCCTGTGTCCAAGGGGATGGTGCTATGCTACGAGATGCCGGTTCTATGGCGACAGCCGTGCCATCGTCTGGCATGACGGCCGCGGAGACAAGAGCAAGAAGCTCGTCATCACCAATTCTCATTTCGATGCTGCCAGTCCTACCGTCCTGGGGCGCTATCATCATGACTCACAATTCTACTTTGTCTCATGCACCATGACAAAGAACATCCTCGACAGCAACATCAGCTATGCCTATACCGACAAGGTGCTCGATCCCTGTCCCTGGGGACAGCGTGTCTATTTCTACGACTGTACCAGAGAAGGAGGACATGGTTCTTGGATGAACAACAACCTAAGCGAGGCCGATGGTGCGCCCGAATACCATACCGTCACAGCCAGTTGGACATTCAACCACCAATGGAATCCGGAAAGAACAGTCAGGGAATTGTGGAAGTATCTCTGTTATTGACAGGAATACTTTTACAAAAAAACGCACACTGAACATTTGTCAGCATGCGTTTTAGTAAGAAATGTTAGCGGAAAGGATAGGATTCGAACCTACGAACCGCTTTTGACGGTTACACGCTTTCCAGGCGTGCCTCTTCAGCCACTCGAGCACCTTTCCTTGATACTTTTGTAGTTTCGGGTTGCAAAATTACAAGATAATTCTATAATAAACGAATTTTTAGCAGTTTTTTTTAGGAAAAAATGAAAAAGCACCGTCTAGAAAAACAAATGGCGGAGAAGAAGGATGAGGCACTGACGCAGCATAGCGAACACCAAGGATGGAGAGACAGGCTGACTACTCTAAAGGATGGGAGAGGAGATGCAATGGTTGAGCAATTCCTCCAGCAATTGTTTCTGCCGGCCAGGGATGACGATATGATGGTTGCCTATCGGACGGGTGAGGAAATATGAAGCGGCACTGGGATCATCCATGCGCACAAGTAACTGGGTGCGGCATAGGTCGGGGTTCGACTGACAACGGAGCAGCTGCCCCTCTGCCACATAATAGACGGACAAATCACCCGAGACTTTGAACACCGTGACAGGACCCTCATCCACGTAGCCTCTGATGCCCACACCAATGCCTGACTCAAAATGGGTGTCATACTCATAATGGGAAGTCATGTTGAGCGGAATGGTGCAATGAGCGAACAGCACCTCTCCCCTCACCTGATCTACGAATGCCGGATTGGCCTGGAATCCTGTCAAGCCCGTCAGTGACATCGACAGCATCATGGACAGCAACGCCGGCACATCGCCCTCACATCCTGCCACCACACCCTCAGCATTCAGTTTCGCCAAGGCGAGGCATCCTGTGTTCTTAACCGCAGAGAGGAGGTCGAAACACCGCAGTGTCAGTCCATCTAATTGGTATGAGGCGACCAGTTCCTTCAACGCTTTATAAATGCGCTCTGCCCCAGGCAAATAAGGAGCATCCACTGGATTGGCACAAGGCTCTGCCAATGGCAAGGAAGGGACAGAGGACAAGGTGTCCAGCAGCCGATCCATGGGTATCTCCAATAATTTTATGCCCAATTTCGCGCTTACTTTCTCCGCATCAGCCACACTTGCAATCAACCAATCTGATGGTTTCCCGATGATTCCCAGCCTGGCGCCGGCTAATCTCTTCCGTGCTACCTGCACCTTCTCCAGGACAGCCAACCTCTCCGTTATCTCCTTCGTGCTTCCGTGCAAGATTTCCCCTTGACAGCCCTGCTGTCTCAGATACGACAGGATTTCCATGGAAGCAGCCAGCGAATTGCTTTTCCCGGAAGTGAGAAGATAGAAAGGCTGATCCGACTTTTTCAGGAGCGAGGGTAACAAAGAAAGGAACAAACTCTCAGTCCCTCCTGTACGCACGAAAATCAGGTTAAGCTGATACGAGCCATAATCAGTGAAGTCTTCTCCCCGCCAGTCAAAAGCAATGCTCAAACTTCCAAGAAACTCATCAGTCATTTTTTGGACCGATTGTTCATCATGGAGAGGTGAAGTGAGTGAGAAAATTCCGATGTTCATTTTACAATCTCCTTCCCGGCCCGTCGCCACGACATGATGCCACCTTTTAGATTCACCACCTGATAGCCATCTGCAGCAAGCCGTTCGGCTGCGGCCACGCTGCGCCGGCCGCTCCTGCAATAGACAGCGATTATCTTCTCCTTTGGCAAGCGGTCGCGGGCAGCCAACATGAAGGAGTCGGTTTTCACGTCGATGAGGATGGCTTCCTTCAGATGGCCCTCATCAAACTCACTTTGCGTACGCACATCCAGGAGAACCACATTGCTGTCGGCCAGCAATTGCTCAAACTCATCATTATCAACAGTTTTAAAAGCGTCGTTGGCCGTATTTCTTCCTCTCATGGCCCACATGGCGAGCGCCACGCCAACCAAAACCAATAATAAAAACACTTTGTTCATGGCAAAAAAGAATTTTGAGTGCAAATATAATGATTTTGGAAGAAAATGCAAGGATTATGAGATAAAGAATGTAATTTTGCACTGACTTTGCAAGAAAGGAAACATCATGACCATCTATTGGATAAGAACCATCACTTGTGCTGCCCTGTCAGCCGCAGCCATGTTGTCCTCCGCACAGGAAGCCAACTTCGACAACAGCGGAAATGGCAAGACCTCATGCACCAGCATCATGGTCGGGAAAAAGGCCTCTGTCGACGGTTCGGTGATGACATCGCACACCTGTGACTCATGGTACCGCACCTGGATGCAGATGGTGCCTGCCAAGGACTACGCCAAGGACACCGTGACGGCCATCTATGAGGGAAGGATGCACACCCAGTCTCCACAGGACAGCACCAAGATGTACCGCAAAGGTGTCATACCTCAAGCGAGACACACCTTCCGCTACCTCGACACGGCCTACCCATGCCTGAACGAGAAGCAACTGGCCATCGGCGAGACCACGATTTCGGGAAAAGACATCCTGAGGAATAAGAACGGGCTTTTCTACATTGAAGAGTTGGAACGCATCGCATTGGAACGTTGCTCCACAGCCCGTGAAGCTATCCGTCTGATGGGAGACTTGGTGAAGCAATACGGCTACGGTGACAGTGGCGAATGCCTGACCATAGCAGACAAAGACGAGGTGTGGATTTTCGAGATTTTCGGAGAAGGTGTCAAGAAAATCGGCGGTGTGTGGGCTGCTGTCCGCATCCCCGATGACGAGATTGCCGTTTCCGCCAACATCAGCCGCATCTCCAAGATAGATCTTAGCGACCCCGACCATTACATGGCCTCCGACAATGTGACCGAAGTGGCCCGCAAACTGAAGTTGTGGGATGGCAAGGGGGAATTCTGCTTCTGGAAGGCATACAGCGGCGGCAACTACCTCAAAGAACCCAAAAACTACAGTGTGCGCGAGCATTACATCATGAGCATGCTCGCCCCCTCGAAAAATCTCAGCGACACCGTCGCCGAACTTCCACTGAGTGTGAGACCCGACGAGAAGGTCAGTGCGGAGCAGGTGATGCATCTCCTCGGCAGTTACTATGAGGGAACATCGAAGAATCTCAGCGGGCGCCACAAGATTGTCAATCCCAAGCGGAAGAAGAGCGATGGCAGCATCGTGGAAAGCGAGCCCGACAGCATCGTCTCGCCCTTCTCCAATCCGTGGATGCGTCCCGATGAGATTAACATGTATTATGCCATGGGCGACTCTGTGATGAAGAATATCCGCACGGTGAGCGTGCCCTGGTGCGCCTACAGCACAGTGATCCAGCTACGGTCGTGGCTGCCCGACGAGGTAGGAGGTGTGGCATGGATAGCCCTTGACAACCCCGGCGAGAGTCCCCGTTTCCCCATATTCTGCGGCACCACCACCCTGCCCCATCTTCTTCAGACCTGCGGCCAGCACAGCGACCGCGAGGATGCGGCACTGTGGCACTACCGCAAGGCCAACCGCCTGGCGACAGTGAGATGGGGAACTTATCGTAAGAATATCGAAGAAGCTAGAGATTATTATATAGAGAAAGGTCAGCGGGAACTGCCGTTTGTAGAGAAGGCATGGCAGGATCTCCACTCGCGCTCGCCCAAAGAAGCAGAAAAGATGCTCAACGGCTATGTGGCCGACTTCTTCGGTGCGACCATCGTGAAGTGGGACGAGCTGACCCGTCATTTCTGGCGACAGACCTGGACAGGGTTCTGATAACAAAGCTAGATTCAAAAGAAAACAAGAAACCAATGAATAAGAATTCAAAAATCATTGTAGTATGTGGAGGCATCTCCTCCGAGCGCGATGTGTCATTGCGCAGCGGCAAAGCCATCTATGAGGCACTTCTCCGCAAGGGTTATGGCCAAACTGAGATGTATGACCTCACCCGAGACAACATGACAGGAATACTGGAGAAGCATCCCGACATGGTGTTCCTCGGCCTGCATGGCAAGGGAGGCGAGGACGGAACCATTCAAGGCATGCTCGAGTTTGCCGGCATCCCCTATACGGGACCCGGCGTGTCAGCCAGTGCCGTCTGCATGGACAAGATCCTCACCAAGCGGGTACTGGTCAGCGCGGGCCTCCCCACCCCATCCTTCACCGTCAGACACCGTGGGACGGACGGCAGCGACGAAGCAATTGCGCAGTCATTGCTTGAAGAGATGCAGTTGCCGATGGTGCTCAAATCACCCTGCCAAGGTTCAAGTTTTGGTACCAACATCGTGCGTGAAGCCTCCCAGATGCAGGAAGCGATCACCGACGTTTGGCGTTTTGGCGACACGCTGATGGCCGAGGAGTATATGAACGGTGTGGAAATCACCATGCCGATACTGGGAAACGACGAACTGACCGTCCTACCGCTGATTGAGATCACCTACGAGCGCTCATTCAACGACTACACGACGAAATACACCTCCGGTCTTCACAGCCACATCATACCCGCCTGCATCGACAAGACCACCGAGCAATCCATCCTCAGCCTGGGTCAGCAAGCCTACAAGGTGCTGGGATGCTGCGGTCTGTCGCGTGTGGATTTCATCGTCGACCATTTCAAGGGTCCGATGATCATCGAGGTCAACACCTTGCCCGGCATGACCGACATCAGCCTTTTCCCCGATGCGGCACGCTATATGGGAATGGGGTATGACGACTTGGTGGAGCGGATTCTCGACTTAGGGTATGAGACCACCCGTATGCTACAGTAAAGCAACAAAAAAATGGAAGTACATGTCAATCAAATAGAAAAACGATCCTGGATAGAGATTGACCTGGCACAGCTGAAGGCCAACTATCTGATTTACAAGAAAAAGCTGAAGACCGACGCTGAAATCATGGCTGTCATCAAGGCAGACGCCTACGGCCACGGTGACGTGCAGGTGGCGCGGATGCTCTCCTGGTGCGGATGCCATCTGTTCGCAGTATCCAATATCGATGAGGCCGTGGGACTGCGTGAGGCAGGTGTTCAGGGAGAAATCCTCCTATTGGGCTATTCCTCACCCTTCTACGCCAAGACGCTGGTTGACTACGACCTCACCCAGGCTATCGTGTCGGAAGAATACGCGGAAGCCCTTGCCTCCACTCCTTTCAAGGTGAAATGCCAATTTGCCATCGACACTGGCATGAACCGCATCGGCCTCAACGGAGACGACAGCGAGCAATGCGAGCGTATCATCCGCCATTATGCTGAGCGTCTCAACCTCAACGGCTTGTTCACCCACCTATGTGTCGCCGACACCGACACCGAGGAATGCCGTGCCTTCACCTGGGGACAGATCAACAAGTTCAAATCTGTGGCAGAACGGGTGGCGGACCTCCATCTGCCCTATGTCCATTGCTGCAATTCCGCAGCCGGCCTGAACTACCTCGACGGGAGCGAGAAATTTGACCTTATTGGCGGTATCGTCAGGTTGGGCATCATACTATTCGGACTCAAGCCATCCCCCGAAACGATACTTCCCGACGGCATCGCCCCCGCCATCGCCTGGAAATCTGCCATCTCTCAAGTCAAGGATGTGTATCCCGGCGAGACCATCGGTTACGGCCGCACCTTCAAAGTAGAGCGGAAGTCGCGCATCGCCACTGTCACCACAGGTTATGCTGACGGTCTCAACCGGCATCTTTCCAACAGGGGACATGTGCTCATCCGAGGACACAGAGCCCCTATAGTAGGCCGGATCTGCATGGACCAGACATTGGTGGACGTGACCGACATCCCCGGAGTAGCCATGGGCGACAAGGTGGTCGTCTTAGGCAGGGATGGCAACTTGCAATACACCGCCGACGATATGGCCGAAGACCTCGGCACCATCGGCTATGAAGTGTTGTGCACAATGAGCAAGCGTGTGCAACGCTTCTATGTGAGCAGCAATTCCTCATTATAACGCGAAAGGCTCCCAGAGGTGGGAGCCTTTCGCATTTTTCCTTTCTACTTTCTTATTGCAGCAACTCAGCGAGTTTGGCGGCAAGCGCCTCGCCACGGCATTCATTGTTGGAGGCGACAATCTTACCCTCGCTGTCGAGCAGATAGACTGTCGGCACCGCCTTCACCTTGAAGAGGTTGGCCACTGCCTCACTGCGGAAATTGGGCCACACGAGATTCTCTTCCTTCACGGCCTTGCGCCACTCATCCTCTTTCTTGTCGATGGAGATGGAGACCACCTCGAAGCCCTTGTCCTTGAACTGCTCATAAGCCTTCTTCACATTCGGAATCTCCTTGCGGCAAGGACCGCACCATGAAGCCCAAAAATCTAGCAGCACATACTTCTTGCCGTCGGCAAGTTTGGCAAAATCATACTCCGTGCCATCATCGCCAGTTAGTTTGAACTCGACCACCTTTTCTCCAGGAGCGCCCACCGGCCATATTTCCTCCCTCATTTTCTTTCCGTAGAAGGAGTTTTTCACATTCTCAGGCAGTTGCTGGTAATATTCCCCATTCTCCTCCGTGAGGTAAGTCATGTATTTTATCAAGAGCAGCGGTCCCCAGAAGGAATCCTTATTGTCGTTCACCATCCCCATGATGGTGCTCTCCACTGTGTCGAAGAATTTTTTCTCAGCATCTACGGCCGCCTTATATTCGTCTGTCTTCTTAAAGGCATCCAGTTCGGCACCTTTCAGGGAATGCATTTTCTCGTATGCTTGAGCATGCTCCTGATGATAATTCTTATATAGAACATCGAGCGAGTCGTGACGGGCATCAAACTCAGCCAGTTTGTCGGTGAGTGGCGAACCTATCACCTTGGCATCCCACTGATAAATCTTGCCGTTGGGAGCATCGTTCACACCGGTAATTTTGCCTTCTACATTCATTTCCACATTCTCGAGCATCAGGTAAGGACCACCCCAGGCATCCTTGACAGAGATACGCACACAAATAGGTTCCTCGGCAACACCAGTGAACTGGAACTTGCCATCCTGGACAATAGCCTCAGCGAGAGCCGAGTCGTTGTCATGACTCATGGGGACGAGGGTCAGCGCCGTGCCGTTCTCAAGGCCCTCCACCTGTCCGTTGATCACATAACCCTTTGGGTTGTTGCAGGCGAGGGCTGCCAACAGACAGCAGCCCATCATGCCTGCCAATGAGAGAGATTTGATGATATTCATTTTCTTATTGTTTTTTATTAGGAGTTCAGGAGACTGGGAGAATAGACATTACCTTTGCTTAGCAGGATACTTTGTAAGTGGCGGAGTAATCATTCTTCTTATTCCTTCATCCTACATTTTTAATCTTTCTTTTTTAACTATTCACTATTCACTATTCAGCATCTAGACAAGTCATGTCAACGATCTTGCCCCATCCCGTGGTGATGACAGGATTGTCGGGAGCGCCGAACATGGGTCCCCACATGGAGGTGGGAATGCCATAATTGACGTCCACCTCATACTGTATGAGTTTGCCGTCCTTGGTACCTTCGTTCCAAACACCGATGAAGAAGGCGCAGTCGCTCGTGGGCCATCCGCCACCGGCAGAGCCCCAAGCGTAGATGGAGGTAATCTGCTCACCTGACTCACACAAGTAAACCTCGTGAGAAGAGGTCTCTCCACTGCTTGCCGAGAAAGAGAACACACCCTTTGGTGTGGCATAGTAGAATGCGAAGCCGCTGGTGTTGGATGCGAACATAGTGGCGTTTTGGATATCCTCGCAACCGCTCAGGTCGATGATAGAGCGCGCACCCTCAGCAGAGAGGTCGCCATTGTCAACCTTGTTGTAGAAGCAATAGCGGTAGAGATAAGGCTTGCCATCAATGTAGGTAATGACACAGGTGTAGTTGCCTCCACCTTGGAAGATGGCCTTCACATCGCCCGGCACCCTGTTGGCATCGACGTATGCCGTGTCGGCAGTGCTCTTGAAATTGCTCACAGACGAACCGCCCGAGAAATAAGGTCTGAAACTATGGCTCATCTGGTCGTAGATGACTTGCCATGCATCGATGGCTCCCTCAACTGGCCGCCATGTGGTGCGCGTGTTGATCATCAGGAAGGGGAATGCCTCATAGTTGCCAGCGATAGGCTCCGAGAACTTCAGGTCATTGGGTTGGTTGGCATAGATAACATGCAGTTTTCCGTTGTTCAGCAAGAAGTCACAGTTGTTGGTGAAGAAACTTTTCTGCGGATTGAACACCTCCGGTGTGGTGTAGAACATATCCTCCCAGGTGTTCATCGTCACCAGACCATCTGAGTTCAGGCGGTAGAGGTTCTTGTCGGTAGCCACCAGATATGCCTCCTTGCTTCCTTTTCCCGCATGAGTGCCTCGGATGAAACGAGGTTTGCCCTCCAGGTACTGCCCGCCATGGTTGGTGCTGTAGTACTTCGGGAATGTCTCCAGTCCACCGTAGATAAGCATGAGGTCGGAGGTAAACACCTCGATGTCGGTCTGTCCGTCTCTTTCGGTGAGCAGATACAGACCGCTCTGTGCTCCCGCCGATTTCACCACGATATAGGATACAAGGCTCCAATATGCCTTCATGCCGTTGGTGGGGTCGGTAGCCTGACAGTAAAGTTGATATGTGCCAGGCTGCAAGTCGCACTTCCACTTCAGGTCTTTCTCATAGTAGATGGTGTCTGCTGGGGGGTAAACCATCTCGTTGCCCACCTGCTCAGCCCTGTAAGTGCTGTAGTAGGTCTTGAGATAGAACCAGCGGTACTGCAGCCTGTCGGCATAGGCATAGTCCACTTTCATATGGATATCCAGTTCGCTGCCAGGCATGATATTCGAGAACTGGTATACGTTGGGGGTGAGCGTTGAGTCAACAGAGATGACGATCTTGCCCACCTGCTCATCGGGCAGATAGTCGTAATTGCCATCATCCTGTGAGCAGCCTGTCATCATGCAAGACACGAGTAGCAGGACCCATACCATAGTTCCTACTGTAGTTTTTCCTATTTTCATAATCATAGTTTTCATTATTTACTCGAACGTTACCAGATTTCCGAATTCATCAGTCAGCGGACTGCCAGGATGTGCGGCATTATAGTCATTCAGCGCGTTTTGGAATCTTATTCTGAGGCTGTTGAGTTTGGCCCACGACATCGTCGTGGTGTTCAGTTCACCCTCATCGCCGAGATGTTCCAACATGAAGCGGTATTTGACGTTGCTGTAGGAACCAAAGAAAGGTTCCAAGTCAGCCCAGTTATTGGGTTTTGAGAGCACGTCAGTCCAGATGAAGATGATGTGGTTCTCCTCATTGACACCCGGTTTGAAATCACCCGATTCCTCGACTTTTAAGTAGAGGCGTACATTTTTCTGCTGCAAGGAGGCATCACGTTTCAGTGTCACGGTGAAAGTGCCCTTTGTCTGTCCGGCAGGTATGACAACGGTTGTGGGAGCGGAGAACTGTGCTGCCGAGGCGGTGGTCAAAGTCTGGTCCACAGCAAGGTTGACCGTCCGGTCATGACTGGCGACATCGCCCATGATCTGTGCATCCACATAGATTTCCTTCTCAGTGAAACTGGCCGGGAAAGCCACGAAGGAGAAGTTCACGCTGTCGGTGCCTGCTGCCCACATCTTCTCACCCACGAGACGTACGCGCGGCTCGTCCTGATAGAAGAAGTCCTCATCGGTACTGCAGGCTGTGAAGGCAGCGGCAATACTGCATAACATGATACAGCCGCAGAGGATGTTTTTGATATGATTGGTTATCATCATTGTCTGTTGTTAAATGTTGATTTTCAATTAATTCGTGTATCCACCAAACTCTTTGTCAGTACTGGGGATAGGCAGCACATACACCTGTTTGCCCGGACGCACTGAAGCACCCTTGATCTCAGGCAGGTTGAGGCGCTTGTAGTAGAAGAAGAGTTGTCCGCCCTCGCCAATAAACTCCTTGCGGTACTCTTTGTAGATCTCATCCTGAATCTGGGTTGCGTTCAGGTCCTCAGAGAGAGGGAAGAGGCTCAGGTTGCGGTTTTCCCTCACTTCATTGAGCAGTCTGATGGATTCTTTCGGATTGGAGTTTTTCTGGCACTCAGCAGCGATATACCAAGCCTCCGTCATGCGGATGATGGGATACATGTTGTTGTAAGTGCTTCCAGGCAGATACCAGAACTTGGCCATATAGCGTTTCTCCCCATCCTGCTCATATCCCTTGAGATAACGATAGTCGTTGCCGTAACCCAGATCTACCTCGTAGATGGCCTGTGTGCTGGCATCAGAGGGATTCAGCACGCTCGTCCCTCCGTTCTTGGTGAAGTAGAAGTTGCCGATGTCCTCCCAGTCGTTAATGATGAGTTGGAACAGGTGCTCTGTGGTGAAAGCCATGTCAAGTTCGTTGCGGTTGGTCTGCTGCATGTTGGTGTAGTGCACCCAGTTGTAGCCAGTTTCTTTCTCGTTTTCTTTAGGTTCTATCACCTTCATGGCATACTTCAGCGCATTCTGTGTGTCTCCGGCCCAGAGATATGCCCGGGCGAGTGTGGCACAGCATGCATAGTAGCCGAATCGGTTGCGGTCCTGGGTGTAGATTTGCGTCCCATAGTAGTCGTGTGTGTTGAGCGTGTCATACGCCAGTTCGTTGTGAGCCTCAAGCAGGTCACTGATGATGAACTGCATGGTTTCGTTGACCGACTTCTGGGGAACTACCTCTGTGGAATATTCTGTCACATAAGGCACACCATTAGCATTGCCGTCCATTGACGGAGCGCAGGCAAAGAGCCTCATCAGTTCGAGATGTAGGAAGGCACGCAGTCCGAGAGCCTCACCACGATAGACATGGTAGTTTTGTCCGGTGAATTTATTGGGATTTGCTTTCCCGATGTTCCGCAGCAGTATATTTGCGTTGGCGATGCAACTGTAGCAACTGCTCCAGATGTTGTTGATAGTGCTTTCGCTGGTCTTCTCTGTATAGTTGAAATCGTTGGCATATCTCCAGTCGCCATTGGGGTTGATGTCATAGGTATGCGACAGTACCTCAACGAAACCGATGCCCATGTTCAGTCCATACATATCCTTGGTGGTCATCTTGGTGTAGATGCCAGTCAGTTGGTCTTTGAAGCCACCCTCACGTTCGAAATGGTTTTCTTCCTTGATCTGCGACTTGGGGTTTACATCAAGCCAGTCATTGCATGATGTGAGCAACGTCAGAAGGGCAAAGAAGTACAGGGTCAGAAAGCCTCTCACCATTTTCGTCACCTTATTATTTAATAATAATGTCGTCTTCATAATGTTCAATTGTAGATGTTGCATGATCAATTAAAAAGTCAGTTGGGCTGCAAGCGAGAAGGT
>CAMZHP010000069.1 GCA_947306845.1 uncultured Prevotellaceae bacterium | reverse complement strand
CCATTATCCTCATCATCATCTGCGCCATCTACAGTTACAACATCCTTTGTGAGACGAAGGAGATTGAGACCATCAAGACCCAGTTCATCCAGATGACCTCAGACAAAGGCCTGCTTGTTCTCCTCCTGACCTGGGGTCTGGGCGGTGTCCTTGAAGGTATGGCCGGTTTTGGCACCGCTGTTGCCATTCCCGCCGCCATTCTCATCGGTTTGGGTTTTAAGCCAATGTTCTCTGCCGTCATCTGTTTGATTGCCAATACCGTAGCCGTAGGTTTCGGAGCCGTAGGTCTTCCTGCCACTACACTGGCCAACCAGGTGGCTGCCGAAGGTGTCGCTTCTCCTGAGATGCTCTGCGAGGTCGCCACGTTCATCATCGTTCAATTGGCCTTGATGTTCTACATCACCCCGTTCCTCATCCTGATGATGACCGACCGCACAAAGATCATGAAGAACATCACGCTGGCCCTTTTTGTTGGCACGTTCTCCATCATCGTTCAGTTCTGCTGCGCCCACTTCATCGGTCCTGAGACCCCCGCTATCCTCGGCAGTGTGGCCGCCATCATCGCGATGTTGATCTACAACAAACTGTTCATCCACGACGAGAATCCCTCCGACGAGGTGATTGTGGAGAAGAAGAAATTTGGAATGACCAAGACCTTCAAGGCATGGAGTGTCTATGGACTCATCATCTTCTTCATTCTCATCTCCAGCAAGATAGTCCCGCCCATCAATACTTTGCTCAATAAGACGCTGGTAACACAGTTCGACCTGCCCGTCATAGGCAATACCTTCAAGTTTGGTTGGCTCTCCAACGCCGGTCTGATGATTTTCCTCGGCGCCACAATAGGCGGTCTCATTCAGGGCATGAGCTTTGGAAAGCTGATGAAGTTGCTTGCCCGCACCACCGTCAACCTGCAGAAGACCGTCGTGACCATCTGCTGCCTTGTCGCCATGGCGATGCTGATGAACAACACCGGCATGACCAATGACATTGCCAAGGGACTTGTCGCCCTCACCGGCACCTTCTTCCCATTCTTTGCACCGCTCATCGGCTCCATCGGCACCTTCGTCACTGGCAGTGCCACCAACGCCAACATTCTTTTCGGCAAGCTACAGGCCACCGCAGCCAGCGACCTCGGCCTTGTCAATCAAGGCACCTTCTTTGGAGTCAGCGGCAACGAGACCAACTGGTTGGCAGCCGCCAACTGTGCGGGATCTGAGGGAGGAAAGTTGCTGTCTCCTCAGAGCATTGCCATTGCTACTGCCGCCTGCGACATGGAGGGTCAGGACGGTGACATCATGCGCAAGACCATGCCATTCGCCATCTTCTGGATCCTGATGAATGGTCTGATGGTCTTCCTCGGTCTGCATGTATTCTAAGCAATAACCTACCTACTATTCATGGAGGGTGCTACCAACAGCACCCTCCTTCATATTAATCAAACATTCAAGAAAAATGAAACAACTCTGCATTATTATCATTTCCCTTTTGGGAACGATGGTCCTTTCCGCCCAAGGCATCTATGACATTCAGGTAACCAATGATGAAGGAAAAACCATCCCTTTATCAGACTACCGCGGTAAGGTGCTACTGATTGTGAACACCGCCACCCGTTGTGGCTTTACCCCACAGTACAAAGAACTGGAATCTCTCTATGAGAAATACAATGCCGCCGGGCTGGAGATTCTCGACTTCCCCTGCAACCAATTTGGTTCCCAGGCACCTGGTTCCATACAGGAAATCCACCAATTTTGCACGGCAAACTTCAATATTCAGTTTCCCCAGTTCGACAAGATTGATGTCAATGGAGCCAACGCCTCTCCCCTATTCACCTATCTGAAATCTCAGCAAGGCTTCGGAGGCTTCGACACGGACAATCAGCGTGGGAAATTCATGGATGAGATGCTACGCAAGTCAGATGCCGACTACGACAAGAAGTCAGATATCAAATGGAATTTCACCAAATTCCTCGTAACACGCGATGGCCGTGTCATCCGCCGCTACGAACCAACACATCCTCTGTCAGACATAGAGACCGACCTTCAGACAGAGCTGAATCCAGTGCTGAGCGCGATGATGGCGCGCCGTTCGATCCGCAATTACGCTGACCGCCCTGTGGAGCATGAGAAATTGGAGGTTATTGTGCGTTGTGGCATCAACGCACCTAGTGGCATGAACAGACAGCCTTGGGCGGTACGCGTGGTGGAAGGCCCTCAGCTCATTCGAGATGTAACAGAAGTATATCGCAAGGCCAATCCCGACCAGGTAGCCCGAGACCCAGATTTCAAGAATATGTTCCGCAATGCCCCTACCCTTATCTGTGTCTGTACCCCCAACAATGGCGGACAGTTGGATGCGGGCATGTTGGGTGAGAACATGATGATTGCTGCTCAGGCGATGGGACTCGGAACTTGCTGTCTCGGTGGTCCTGTCCGTTTTCTCAAGTCCAATGAGCAAGCCAAGTTTTTCCTCGACCGACTTGACATTCCTTCCGGCTACGAGCTCAACTACATTTTGGCCATTGGCTATCCCGACGAGCAACCTGCTGCCAAGCCCCGTGATGCCTCCAAGGTGAAATACATCACCCAATAATTCTGACTTTATCGTTAGTTTTATATTGCGGTACGCTTTTTTTGCGTAATTTTGCCAGCGCGGAGCTAACTTTTTCACAGAATGGAAAGGAATAAGGAAATTTACAAGGTGACGCTGGTAGGAGGAGCAGCAAATGTATTCCTGCTGCTCATCAAGTTTGCGGCAGGCATCCTGGGACATAGTGCCGCCATGCTGGCAGATGCCGTCCATTCGCTGTCCGATTTCGTTACTGACATCATCGTGCTGGTGTTCATCCATATCAGCGGCAAGCCACAGGACAAGAGCCACGACTACGGCCACGGCAAATATGAGACGCTGGCCACCACCCTGATAGGATTTGCGCTGTTAATGGTGTCCTTCGGCATTCTCTACAGCGGATTGGCCAAGATCATGGCATGGTGGAAAGGCGAAAACTTGACTGCCCCCGGCATGCTGGCGTTCTGGGTGGCACTTCTTTCTATCGCCGTCAAAGAGGGTATTTATCGCTACACCACCGTAAAGGCCCGAAAGCTCAACTCGCAGGCATTGGAAGCCAACGCATGGCATCACCGCAGCGACGCTCTGTCGTCCATAGGTACCGCCATCGGTATCGGGGGCGCCATTTTCCTGGGTCAGCGCTGGACAGTGCTCGACCCCCTGGCATCCATTGTAGTCGGCCTACTCATCGTCAAGGTGTCTTTCGATTTACTGGGCAATGGCATCGGCGACCTGACAGAACGTTCGTTGCCAGACAGCATGGAGAAAGAAATGCTCAACATGGTGTCAACTCTTCCTGGTGTTGTGGAACCCCACAATCTCCGGACCAGAAGATTGGGCAACCATTATGCCATAGAACTGCACATCAGGATGGACGGCGACATCACACTGCGCGAGGCCCATGACAAAGCCTCGGAAGTGGAGCGAATGCTCAGAGAACGCTATGGAGAGGAGACCCACGTTGCGGTACATGTGGAGCCAATAAAAATCAGACATTGAGAGGAGGCATTGATTGAAGACCACTGTTGGCATTCTGTTTTGCAAATTGCAGAGCTGTTGCAAGGATTTGAAATTTCCATAAAAAAACTGAAAAAGGACTCAAAAGGCCATCGTTTTTCTGTTTTTGGAAAACAAATGTTTTGTCAGTCTTTTGAAATGCTTTAAATTTGCGGAAAGATTGAATATTGTCGCCATGAACAATGTCCGACCACACGCCAAGTTTCATTCCCATGCGCTTGCTTTCACGCGCAGCAAGTGTGCAATGCTTTTGGTTTTGATTTGCAGTGCGCTGTTGTCTTCATGCGACCGAGCCCAATTACGTCAGCTCATCAACAAATTAGGACGTCCCGATAAAGAGAAACCGGAAGTATATCATGAGTTTGAAGGCTATAGTCCAGGAGCGTCGAAGAGCAAGGGCAAGGAGGATTTCAGCCGCTACCACTACTACATAGCTCCGGAGATGAACGAGGCCATTGAGCCCGAACCTGACATCTACTTTCGGCAGGACTATGAGGCCATCGACCCCATCCCCACCTTCGACGAGGAGCAATATTGGCGTGACCACCCCATCACCATAGAAGACAATCCCACAACAGAAACAAAAACAGAATAGTATATGCTGAGAACATTGGTCGTTATGATACTGACAACGCTAAGCAGCATACTGCTTGCCGGCGACACCTCCCATCGCCCCAAGATTGGACTGGCATTGGGTGGTGGTGGAGCCAGAGGAGCTGCTGAGGTGGGTGTGCTGAAAGTGCTTGAGGAGAAAGGGATCCGTCCCGATTACATTGCCGGCACCAGCATAGGCGCCATTGTGGGAGGCCTGTATGCCTGTGGATATAGTGCCCAAGAGTTAGACTCCCTGTTCCGTTGCCAAGAATGGCTGTCTCTGATTGGCGATCGCAACAAAGACCTCCGCAAGAGCATCTTAGATCAACGCGATGGTGTCACCTATCTTTTTGGATTTCCTATTAGTGGTAGCATTAAGAAGACTGAGACAGAAGAATTCGGTCTTGGTCTTTTAGGCGGAACCAATATCACGCTATTGCTGGACAGCTTAACAAAACAATACGACGGTATCGCAAGCTTTGATGATCTTCCCATCCCCTTCAGATGCGTCGCCGTTGACCTGAAAAAACACGAAGAAGTCATTATGGACAGTTGTGAGCTGGAATTGGCGATGCGTGCCAGTATCGGCATCCCCGGAGCATTCAAGCCCGTCAAATGGAAAGGAAAACTGCTGGTGGATGGTGGCATGCTCAACAACCTGCCTGTGGATGTGGTCCGTGAGATGGGAGCCGACATCGTCATCGCCATAGATTTGGAGCAGATACAGCATGAGGAACGTGACTTCTCGTTGAAAGAGACCTTCGGGATTGGTGGCATACTCGACTGGCTTGTTTCTCGTCCTGACTGGAAGAAGAACAAAGCCAACCGTGAGGACGCTGACATCTACATCAACCCGCAGTTGGCCGAATATGACATTTCTAGTTTTGGCACTGAGAGCATCAGCACAATGATTGAGCGGGGAGAGCGTGCTGCCCGTGCTGTTGGTAAACAACTCGACCGATTGAGATAGAATAGCTGACATGCGCTCATCAAAAAAAGATTATTATAGTTGATTGAATAGATAAAAAACTGGCCATGACAAATTGCAAACAAATCTTACAAACCGTCCTGTCATTTTCCATTCTCATGTTATTGATATCATGCGATGGTCAGAAATGGTCGGAGCACCTAGTGGACTCCTTTATGCTCGTTGAGCAGCGCGGAGGCCCCACTCTGAGTTATTCACCCACATCAGGAGTGAAATTGCTGACCGTTGACGGTTATGCCTTTAAGGATCTGAATCAAAACGATTCTCTTGACGCTTACGAGGACTGGAGACTCACGCCACAAGAACGTTCTGCAGACTTGGCTTCCCAACTATCTATAGAAGAAATCGCAGGTCTGATGCTTTACAGCAGTCATCAGTCTGTACCTATGAAGGAAGGGATGGGTTTTGGAGCCTCTCTATACAACGGCAAACCGTTTGGTGAGAGTGGTGCCCAAGCCTCTGATTTGTCTGATGACCAAAAGAAATTTCTGAAGGACGACCATCTGCGCGCAGTCCTGATGACCAACGTTGAGAGTCCGGAGGTGGCCGCCGTCTGGAACAACAACATGCAGGCGTTTGTCGAAGGCCTTGACCACGGCATCCCCGCTAATACAAGTTCAGATCCAAGGCATGAGGCGAAAGCCACCGCCGAATTCAATGCTGGCGCAGGCGGACAAATCTCACTTTGGCCCACTTCGCTTGGTTTGGCAGCCACTTTCGATCCTCAACTGATGCATCGCTTCGGTGAGATAGCCTCTGAAGAATACAGAGCTCTTGGTATTGCCACAGCTTTGTCTCCGCAGGTAGATATCGCCACTGAGCCTCGCTGGTTCCGCTTCAGCGGTACTTTTGGCGAAGACCCTCAGCTCTCCACAGATATGGCACGCGCTTACTGCGATGCCTTCCAGACAACCCCAGAAACCAAGGGTTGGGGTCCTAAGAGTGTCAATGCGATGGTAAAACATTGGTACGGCTATGGAGCCCAGGAAGGCGGACGCGACTCCCATTTTGCATCCGGTAAGTTTGCTGTCTATCCCGGCAATAACCGTGAAGCCCACAAGCGCTCCTTTGTAGAGGGAGCTTTCCGTCTTGAGGGTGGTACTGAAATGGCCTCTTCCGTAATGCCCATCTACAGCATTTTGTGGAATCAGGACCCCTCAGGTGAGAATGTAGGAGGCAGTTTCAGTCAATGGATGATTGAGCAGCAACTCAGACAAGAAGCGAAGTTTGAAGGTGTTGTCTGTACTGACTGGGGCATCACGAAGGACATGAAAGTGCTTGACAGTCCGATTGGAGGTAAACCTTGGGGAGTGGAGCATCTGTCAGATGCCGAACGCCACTATAAGATTTTGCAGGCCGGTGTTGACCAATTTGGCGGAAACAACGAGATAGGACCAGTGATTGAGGCCTATCAGATGTGGATCAAAGAACAGGGAGAAGAAAAAGCCCGTGAGCGCTTTGAATTGTCAGCCCGACGGCTTTTGCTCAATATGTTCCGTGTGGGGCTTTTTGAGAATCCCTATCTCAACCCAGCCGAGACCGAGAAAACGGTGGGCAATCCCGCTTTTATGAAAGAAGGATACGAAGCCCAGCTGAAGTCAGTTGTGATGTTGAAAAACCACGGTAATGTATTGCCTCAGAAGGACAAAAAGAAAGTTTATGTGCCCAAACGACACTTCCCAGCCATACCAGGCATGTGGGGCGGCATTTCGGAAGAAAAGACAGAAGAGCCCATCGATCTGGCATTGGTAAAACAATACTTTGACGTGGTTGAGCAGCCCGATCAGGCAGATTTTGCTCTCTGTCTAATTCAGGAACCAAGCACGGGCGTAGGCTATAGTCTTGATGACGTGAGAAAAGGCGGCAACGGCTACATGCCTCTCAGTTTGCAATACGACGACTATACCGCGACCTATGCCCGAGCAGTGAGCATTGCAGGTGGCGACCCTCTTGAGAAGACTACCAATCGCAGTTTCAAGGGGAAAACCATCAAGGCGTACAACCGTGATGACATGTTATTGGTGGCCAACACCAAGAAATCGATGGGCGACAAACCAGTGGTTGTCATTGTGGAGACTGGTCGGCCAGTGGTACTATCTGAGATAGAGCCCTATTCAGATGCGATCCTCATCTCCTTCAACGTGCAGCATCAGGCCCTGCTTGACATTGTCAGCGGAAAAGCCGAACCATCTGCCCTGCTGCCCATGCAAATGCCTGCCGACATGAAAGCCGTGGAGGAGCAACAGGAAGACGTGCCCAGAGACATGCGTTGTTATCAGGATGCTGACAGTAACACATACGATTTCGCTTTTGGCATGAACTGGAGTGGGGTCATCAATGACGATCGGGTAAAAAAATACAAATAGCAGATGACCAAACGCCTCATCATATTGCTTTTTATCGTCTCAGGAATATCGTTGGAACTCATTGCCCAACAAAGTTTCCTGGAGCGATACAACGTGTCCACGCTCAGTATGCGAGAAGGCCTTCCAAGCAATAATGTAGGTGATATTTTCACAGACAGCGAGGGTTTTGTGTGGCTGTCAACACGCGGCGGCGGAGTCGTTCGCTATGATGGCTATGGATTCTCAAGCTTTTACACGGCCCCACAAGGACTTCAGTGGCGGAGTCATTCCTCAAGGAAGATTTGCGAAGACAAATTCCATCGCCTGTGGATTGTCTTCGATGAATATACAAAGGTCGTCGACATGCGCACCATGATGGTGACAGAAGTCAGCAGCAAAGACAAACGCCTCGAAGAAATTCTCTCTCAAAGAGGTGTAAATATACTGCTCGACAGCGAAGGGAAAATCTGGCTTGTCACCATGTCGCATATCCACTGCCTGACATTTCAAAAGGACGGCGGCGTGAAGGACATTTTCAGTTATCAATACAGCACCTATACCCCCAATATCACCATAGCCGACCTTGACAACAATGGAAAAGTATGGGTCTGCATCGATGAAGGTATCTTCAGATTGGCCGTCCAAAATGGGAAAATCGTGAGAACAGCGATATCCCCACAACTCTCCCACCTGAGCGGCCTTTTCATTACCAGTTTGCAAAGACAAGGCGACAACGTCTGGATTGCCACCAACCATGGTTTGCGATGTTTCAATACCAACAAAGGTCAAATCACCTCTTATCAACATTCGGCAGATCCATCCTCGCTGTCACATGACTTTGTGAGCTGCCTAAGCATCATATCAGACAGCATACTTGTGGCAGGCACTTTGGGTGGCCTTGATTTCCTCACACCCAAAAGCCAGCATTTCCGCCATTGGAACACCATCTCCATGCCATGGCCTATGCAAAGCAACTTTGTTAGCTGCCTGCACCAGGACAGCGGTTGCCTGTGGATAGGAACAGAGACCGGCGGGGCCATCTGCATCACTTCCAACAAATTAACACTGCGCAATTACAAACATACCAGTCACCCCACCAGCATATCGCCCAACGCCGTTAATGCCATGCTCGTGGAAAAAGACGGCACACTGTGGGTCGGTACTGTGGAAGGCGGACTTAACAAAATGACAGCAGAGGGCATTTTTTCACATTACACCACTGCCAACAGCCGGCTCTCTCACAACTCCGTATCGGCTCTTGCTTCCGACAAGCAAGGACGTCTGTGGATAGGCACATGGGGAGGAGGAGTAAACTACATTGACACATCGACAGGCCGTGTAGCACGACTGGAAACGAACGAGCAACAGGCTTCCATCCTCAACTTCGTAGGAGCATTGTCCTATGACAAAACCAATAATGGACTA
This sequence comes from uncultured Prevotellaceae bacterium, assembly GCA_947306845.1. Next base: position 3,901 of record CAMZHP010000069.1, on the reverse strand, counting down.
TGGATAGGGAGCAACGATGGTATCTTTTTCTATAATCTTGAACATCAAGCTCTTGAAGAACCGTTCACGGATTGCCAGTATGCCCGTGGTTGTATTGGCTCTCTTATCGACAGCGACCAAAAATTGTGGATAGGCTGCCTTGAAGGAACCTACATCATTGATGTGGGAAAAGGGAGAGACAATACCGGTCATTTCAGTTTCCTGCATCTACGTAACAAATTGGACAATCCTGCCAGTGGGATCATAGACAAAATCACCTGTTTCTGTCAGACACATGATGGCACGATATGGCTTGGAAGCAATGGATATGGACTCTACAAAAGAGTGAAGAGCAGTGACGGGAAAGACCTGTTCAAGTCATACACAACAAACGAAGGACTTGCCAACAACTCCGTAAAAGGCATGGTAGAAGATAATGATGGCAAGCTATGGATTGCAACGGGAAACGGTCTCTCTGTCCTGAACCCACAGACAGAAGTCTTCTCAACATTGGGAGAGGCCGACGGTCTTCTCTGCCAGCAATTCTATTGGAATGGGGCAACAAGAGGCGAAGACGGCACTTTGTGGTTTGGAAGCCAAAACGGTCTCACGTGTCTGTCTTCAGGAAAGATTGCAAACACTGCCGTACCTAAGTTGCATTTCGTTCATCTCACCATCGACAATCAAGACGCATTGGCAGGAGACGGGCATATCGACGAGGACATCAGCTATGCAAAGGTCATACACCTCCACGAGAGCAACCGTTCGCTTGTCATTGATTTCTCAGCACTCAACTACGGCAACGAGACACAAGGCATATACAGTTACAGGATGCGAGGTCTTGAGAAAGACTGGGAGCAACTGGCACATGGGCAACATTCGGTGAGGTACACGAACCTGCCGTCGGGCGACTACGTCTTCGAGGTAAAATACGCCTCAGCACTCAGCGGCACAGAATGCTCAGCAGAGATAAAAGTCAAAGTAACCCCCTATTTTTACAAGTCATGGTGGTTTATCACCATCTTGCTCTTCTCCTTGCTAGCAGCAGTAATCGCCTTATACAAAAACCGAGTCCGCCAACTACGTCGCCAGGAAGAGGAGAAACTCATGCGCCCCATCGAAGACGCACTTCGTGAGAGCGAGAATCCCCTTGCCTTGCAGAAACGAATACAGGGCATCATCAGCAACAGAAAACGGATGGCCGAGAGCATCAACAAAACAGCCGAGGCCGATGACCAGATGGCCGCACAGTCACAGCGTCCCTTTATGGAACGCCTCATGGAAATCATGGAGCAAAACTATATGAACAGCGAGTATGGTGTGAAAGAACTCATCGAACAGATGGGTATCAACCGCACGTTGTTAAGCAAAAAACTTAACGAAGAGACCGGAATGTCGCCGGGGCAGTTCATTCGCAGATATAGGTTGGACATGGCACGCAAGCTACTAGAAAGCAACGCCGCCAACCGCAACATCGCAGAGATAGCTTTCAGTGTTGGGTTCAACGATCCGAAGTATTTCACACGATGCTTCTCAAAAGAGTTTGACGTGCCCCCAAGTGCCTATGGCAAAGAATAGGAAATCGGCCAAAAATGCTTGGAAGCACAGCTCTTTCAAGGATTTGTCCACCTTTTTCCATTTTGTCCTCCCAATTTTTATTTTGTCCACCTGATAATGCAAATTGTCCACCTCAAGATTTTAGGTGGCAGTTATCTTTGCAGCAGTTTTTAAGCATAACCTAAAAACAAATACATACCGACCTTCCGAAAAGGAAAAGAAACACATATCCAAACCGACCTTGCGAAAAGGAATAGAAACAGACTCATCAACTACTATCATATTCATCAAATCAAAAATCAAATGAGTAAAAATTTATTACTATCTGCGATGCTCTTCTGGGGCGCATTGGGAGGAGTAGCCTCACTTCCAACCCCCGTCAAGGCATCTACTGAGCAGGCACAGACCTTCGTGGTCAGTGGACAAGTTGTCGACCAAGATGGCGAGCCACTCATTGGTGCGACTGTCAAGGTGAAAGGCGCCCAAGGCGGAAGCGTGACCGACATCGACGGAAATTTCCAGTTGGAGACCACCCGCAACTCCACTCTTATCGTGAGTTATGTGGGTTACAAGGACCTTGAAATCGAAGTCAACGGACGCAGTTCACTGGGTCAGATCACACTCTCTTCCGACAACCTGCTGCTCGAGCAAGTAGTGGTCGTGGGTTATGGTACACAAAAGAAAGCCGATCTTACCGGTTCGGTTTCCATTGTCAACGCTGAGGAAATGAAAAGGGTGTCCAACTCCAACATCTCCACCATGCTGGAAGGCAAGGTGGCAGGTGTGCAGATCACTTCCGATGGTCAGCCCGGCGCTGACCCCACTGTTCGCATCCGTGGTATCGGCTCTTTCGGCAGTACTGCTCCCCTTTACGTGGTCGACGGTGTGCCCATGGGAACCACCATCCGTGATTTCTCCCCCAACGACATCGCCACCATCCAAGTGCTGAAGGACGCATCCGCAGGCGCCATCTATGGTTCACGTGCTGCCAACGGCGTGGTCATCATCACGACCAAGAACGGCAAGAAAGACCAGCCTTTGAAGGTTGACTACAAAGGATACTTTGGTGTGGACAAGATTTCCAAGGGTGTCTACGACGTGATGGATGCCAACCAGTACAGCCAGTATCTCGGACAGGCCTGCGCCAACTCCGGCACGCCCCTGCCCGGCGGCTACAGCTTTGCTGACGGCAAATACGTCTTTATGGACAACACCAACACCGACTGGTTCAACGAGGTGTTCAAAACCGGTATCCGCCAAAACCACAATGTCAACCTGAGCGGAGGCGGTGCCAACAATACATATAATATAGGTCTTGACTATTTCAAGCAGAAAGGCACGTTGGAGGGAGCAGGTCCCAACTACGAGCGTTTCACCGCCCGTGTGAACAACACGATGGACACCAAGTTTATCAAGTTCCGCACCAGCCTCGTTTATTCACACTCCAATCAAGATGGCATGGGCCTTTCTAATGCCTCAGAGTATGTGCAGGGTCTTTATGGCGACGTGACCAACGTGCTGCGTGGCACCCTGCTCATGCAACCCACCATCAAGGCTTATGACAACGACACCTGGGTGCTCGACGACAAGGTAGGTTCTGCCAGCAGCTTCAAATACGATGCTTATGGATATGGTGTGTATTACGACACCATCCATGGTGACATCTCCGCCTCCAATCCCTTGCTGGTGAACAACTTGCTCACCCGCAACACGATTGTCGACCGTATCGTGGGTACAGGCTCTGCAGAAGTCGACCTCTTCAAGATGTTTGGCTTTGAGTCAGAGAAGCACCATCTGAGCTACAAGCTCAACCTTTCATACAGCAAGACCTACGCCAAGGACAAGACTTGGGTATCTGCATGGATTCAGAGCAACCGTGTATACCTCGACAAGAGCAATGAGAAACTCACCGAGGGCACACGCACCTATTCGGATGCACTGATCGAGAATACGCTGACTTATGACGGCACCATCGGACTGCACCATGTGAACCTCGTCGTGGGCCAGACCTATGAGGAGGAGAACACACACGAACTGAACGCCTGGGGTGTCAACTTCCCCGAGCCTTACTTCCTCCAGATAGGCAATGGCACTACCCGAGACGCCAGCTCATTTGAGTACAAGCATGCGCTCGCTTCCTACATCGCACGTCTCAACTACGACTTCGACGGCAAGTACCTTATCTCCGGCATCATCCGTCGTGATGGCAGTTCACGACTCACCAAGAACATCCGTTGGAGGACCTTCCCCTCAGTGTCTGTAGGATGGCGTCTTGACAAGGAGAAGTTCTTCCCCATCCATCACAACATTATCAATATGTTCAAGATCCGTGGCAGCTATGGTGTGCTGGGTAATGAGAACATCG
>CAMZHP010000068.1 GCA_947306845.1 uncultured Prevotellaceae bacterium | reverse complement strand
CGCAAGCAGAGCTTCAACGGCTGTGCCCGCCAGCGTTTCGACAACTACAAGATGCAGCCGCTGCAGATGCGCTTCCCCGCCAAGTTCCAGGGCAAGCTCCTGCAATACTATCTCAAGGCCAACCGCCGCAAGCCATCTGGCATCAAGGCCGCCATCATCCGTGAAAAAGGCACCAACGGCGAGCGTGAGATGGCCTGGTCGCTCTATCTCGCCGGCTTCGATGTGAAGGACGTGATGATGACCGACCTCATCAGCGGGCGCGAGACACTCGACGATATCTCCATGATTGTCTTCTGCGGCGGATTCTCCAACAGCGACGTGCTGGGAAGTGCCAAGGGATGGGCGGGTGCCTTCCTCTACAATCCCAAAGCCAAGGAAGCTCTCGACAAATTTTATGCCCGTCCCGACACCCTGTCGCTTGGTATCTGCAACGGTTGCCAGCTGATGGTGGAACTCAACCTCATCGGCACTGAAGGCAAGGAGCGTGCCCGCATGCTGCACAACGACTCCCATAAGTTTGAAAGCAACTTCGTCGGACTTACCATTCCCCAGAACGACAGCATCATGCTCGGATCGCTCAGCGGTTGCCGCCTAGGCATCTGGGTGGCCCACGGCGAAGGGAAGTTCTCGCTCCCAGGAAAGGAATCTGACTACCATATTATTGCCAAATACAGTTATGACGGCTATCCCGGCAATCCCAATGGCTCCGATTACAGCGTGGCCGGCATCTGCAGTGCCGACGGCCGTCACCTGGCCATGATGCCTCACCTGGAGCGCGCCATCTATCCCTGGCAGTGTGGCTGGTATCCCGCCGACCGCCGCCAAGATGAGGTAACTCCGTGGATAGAGGCATTCGTCAACGCCCGCCGCTGGATAGAACAGCAACAATAATCCGGCTATGGACAAGTTCTATTGGGACAGTTTCAAGACATTCTTCCGCATCGGTGGTTTCACCATCGGTGGGGGATATGCCATGATTCCGCTGATAGAATCAGAGGTGGTGGACAGACACAAATGGCTCTCTAAAGAAGAATTCCTCGACATCATCGCCATCGCGCAGAGCTGTCCGGGAGTTTTCGCCATCAATATGAGCGTGTTCATCGGATACAAGAAACGACGGTTGCCTGGTGCCATTTGCTCGGCATTGGGCACCGCCCTCCCCTCGTTCATCATTATCCTGCTCATCGCGATGTTCTTCGCCAATTTCCAGGATAATCCCGTAGTGGAGGCCATCTTCCGTGGCATCCGACCCGCCGTGGTGGCTCTCATCGCCGCCCCCACCTTCAGTTTGGCACGCAGTGCGAAAATCTCACTGGCCAACTGCTGGATACCCATTGCCGGTGCTTTGGCGATATGGCTGATGCACATCAATCCCGTGGTGGTAATCCTTGCCGCGGGAGTAGGCGGCTACCTGTATGGAAAACTCGTAAAACCCACTGAGAAATGATTTTCCTCACGCTGTTCATCACCTTTTTTGAGATAGGCCTTTTCGGTTTCGGCGGCGGCTACGGCATGCTGTCGCTCATTCAGACCGAAGTGGTCTATCACCATGGGTGGATGACATCGGCGGAGTTCACCAACATCGTGGCCATCAGTCAAATGACTCCTGGTCCCATCGGCATCAACTCCGCTACTTACTGTGGTTTCACGGCAGTGCAGAACGCAGGGATGGGCCACACCATGGCGATTTTGGGCAGTGCGACAGCCACCCTGGCGCTGGTACTCCCCTCCTTCATCTTGATGATCCTCATCGCTAAGCTGTTTCTCAAATACATGCACACCCCGCTCATCGAGAGTATTTTTGCAGGACTTCGCCCCGCCGTGGTGGGTTTGCTGGCCGCTGCCGCCCTGTTGCTGATGAACAAGGAGAATTTCTCCACCCCCAGCGATAACCCGTGGCATTTCTGGATCAGTGTTGCCATCTTCATCGCCACATGGGTTGGCACCAAAGTCATGAAAATCAATCCCATCATCATGCTCCTCTTCGCCGGGTTCGCCGGATTACTCCTGCTGTATTAAATATGTTTTTAATTCAACACAGAGATACAAAGATACAGAGTTTCATGTCTATTAATAAATAAAAATCATCATATAGAGTTTCATGATTAGTAAGCCCTTAAAAAGGGTAATCATAATTCTAAATTCCTAATTCCTAATTCTTAATCCTTAATTCCTAATCCTTAATTCTCAAATGAAATCCTTTATTTGTACTTTGATGACAGCCATCCTGTTAAGTGCCGCCACGACAGCGAGCGCCGAGGACGGCAGCGCCCTGTGGCTGCGTTTCGACAAACAGGGCAATAGCGACGTGTCCGGAGTGAAATGCGCCGCTATGGACGAACTGAAACAGCATTGGCTGGGAGGCGCCGTAGTGCTCAAGAAGCAGAAGAAAATCGCCAAGGACGGCTTCTGCATCACCACGAAAGGTGGCAAGACCGTCATCGAGGCATCTAATGACGCTGGACTGCTCTATGCCGCCTTCCATCTGCTGAGACTGCAGCAGACAGGAAAGGATGTCAGCAACCTGAGCATCAGCGAGAAGCCCGCCTATAAACTGCGCATCCTCAACCACTGGGACAACCCCAACGGCACTGTGGAGCGTGGATTCGCAGGGAAGAGCATCTTCCAATTCCCTGATGCCGAGAAGATGAAATACTATGCCCGTGCCAATGCCTCCATCGGCATCAATGGTACTGTACTCAACAATGTGAATGCCAAGCCGGAAGCTCTTTCCACCGACAACCTGCAAAAGGTGAAACAGATTGCGGGTTGGCTGCGCCCTTACGGCATCAAGGTATATCTCTCCGTCAACTTCGCCTCACCCATCAAATTAGGTGGGTTGGAGACTGCCGACCCACTCAACCCACAGGTGGTGGGCTGGTGGAAGAAAAAGGTGGCAGAGATCTACCAGCTGATACCCGACTTTGGCGGTTTCCTGGTGAAGGCCAACTCAGAGGGAGAGCCCGGTCCCTGTGATTTCGGACGTACACATGCCGACGGAGCCAACATGATGGCGGACATCCTGCGCAAACATGGAGGCATCGTGATGTGGAGGGCTTTTGTCTACAACCCGCAGAGCAAGGACAGGGCAAGACAGGCGTATGAGGAGTTCATGCCCCTCGAGGGACAGTTCCACGACAACGTCATCCTGCAAGTGAAAAACGGACCCGTGGACTTCCAGCCACGCGAACCATACAGTCCGCTCTTCACCGCTGCCCAAAAGACACCTGTGATGGTGGAATTCCAAATCACGCAGGAATACCTCGGCGCCGCCAACCATCTGGTATTCCTGGCACCCATGTGGAGAGAGTTCTTCTCCTATGTACAGCCGAACAAGCTGAAAGCGATGGCTGGTGTAGCCAACATCGGAACCGACACCAACTGGTGCGGCCACCACTTCGCACAAGCCAACTGGTATGCCTTCGGCCGACTAGCATGGGACCCCACGCTGACTTCGGAGTACATCGCCGACGAGTGGCTGCGCCAGACATTCTCCAACGATGAGCGAATCGTGCGTCCGATGACGCAGGTAATGACAGAGAGCCATGAGGCTTGTGTCAACTATATGATGCCATTGGGCTTGCACCATATCTTCGCCGGTGGCCACCACTACGGGCCCGAACCCTGGTATGACGTTCCGGGCATACGACGTGACTGGACACCACAGTATTATCACCGTGCTGACTCCATCGGACTGGGCTTCGACCGCACACTTCAGGGCAGCAAAGCCGTGGAGCAATATCCCGCTGGCCTCAGTGCCCGCCTCAATGACATCAGCACCTGCCCGGAGGAGTTCCTAGCTTGGTTCCATCATGTGTCATGGAACCATAAGATGAAAAGCGGACGCACATTCTGGGATGAGCTATGCCACAAATACGACCAGGGCGTACATCAGACGAGGCAGTTCCTAACAATCTGGGACAACATGAAGCCCTATGTGGACGCACAGCGCTTCGATGAAGTGCAACGGAAACTACGCATCCAGACCCGCGACGCCGTATGGTGGCGCGATGCCTGCCTGCTCTATTTCCAGCAGTTCTCGAACCTCCCCATCCCCAACGATGTGGAGCACCCCATCCACAACCTCGACGAGATGATGCGCTACAAGATCAACATCTCGATGTACGAGAATCCCGCTTACGGTTACGACAAATAAGGACCATTACAGCAAAGACATTATAGATATGAATCAAGCAAAAACATTTCTAGTCATACTGCTGATGGCCGTTTTCTCTGAAACTGCATTGGCCAGCACTGTCTTGACTGCAGGACAGGAAGACCCTGACGAGATGGTGGCCTACCTCTTCACTTATTTCAACAGCAATGCCCCTGAGGATGAGCAGATATGTTATGCACTGAGTGATGACGGCTACAACTTCACGCCCCTCAACGATGGACTGCCTGTTATCTCAAGCGATACCATTGCCTTGACACAATGTGTGCGCGACCCTCACATCCTGCGCTGTGAGGACGGGAAGACTTTCTATATGGTCTGCACCGACATGCGCTCCAGTTATGGATGGTCGAGCAACCGAGGCATGGTGCTGCTTAAGTCGGACGACCTCATCCACTGGCAGCATACCGCCATCAACTTCCCCACACGCTATACCAAGACGTGGAAGAATGTCATCCGGGTGTGGGCTCCTGAGACCATCTACGACCATCAGGCGGGCAAATACATGGTCTTCTATTCCCTACGCACCAGTGATCCAAAGTCTTACGACAAGATTTACTACCAGTATGCCAACAAAGACTTCACCGACCTAGAAGGTGAGCCGCAATGGCTTTTCGACGCAGGCAATGCCACCATCGACGGAGACATAGTTTGGAACGAGGCCGACCAGCTCTATCACCTCTTCTACAAGCAAGAGTCAGGCCGAGGCATTTATCAGGCTGTCGCCAAGCACCTCACAGATAAGTGGCAGATGCTGGAGGGACATGTGGAGCAGACAAAAGAGGCCGTGGAAGGTGTCGGTGTATGCAAAGCCATTGATGGCAAAAGTTGGATTATTATGTACGACTGCTATGGCAACGGCCACTACCAGTTCTGCAAGTCTGAAGACCTCAAGACTTTCCGCTTTGTACAAAATACGGAGACAAAGGGCAAGTTCACCCCCCGTCATGGCACCATCATCCCCATCACACGGGCAGAGAAAGAGCGGTTGCTCAAAGAGTATGCCAATCACCGACAGCCCATTCTCACGGGGTTTCATGCTGACCCTGAGGTGCTTTACTCCCACAAGACCAAGAAATACTACATCTACAGCACTACTGACGGCACTCCCGGCTGGGGAGGGCACGATTTCAGTGTCTTCAGTTCCACCAACCTCATCGACTGGACTGACGAGGGAAAGATGCTTGACGTGAAGAGCGACCAGGTGAGTTGGGCCAGCGGCAACGCCTGGGCACCCGCCATCGAGGAAGTGAAACAAAAGGATGGCTCATACAAATACTATTTCTATTTCTCTGCACATAACCCCAAAACCAACCGCAAAGAGATAGGAGTGGCCGTGAGCGACAACCCCACAGGACCGTTTGCCGACAGTGGTGCACCCATCATCACCGATGCCGACCGTCCAGCGGCGGCGCATGGTGGCCAGGCCATCGACGTCGATGTGTTCCACGACCCCAAAACAGGCAAGCACTATCTCTACTGGGGCAATGGGTTCATGGCTGGCGCAGAACTCAACGATGACATGCTCTCGGTGAAGAAGGAGACCATCACGCTGCTCACCCCACAAGGGGGAACACTGCAGACATGGGCTTTCCGTGAGGGAGCCTACGTATTCTTCCGAAAAGGAACGTACTATTTCCTATGGTCGGTGGACGACACCGGCTCGCCCAACTACCACGTATGCTACGGCACGGCGAAGTCGCCTTTGGGGCCTATCAACATCGATGAGCAAAACTACCGCGTCATCGAACAAAGACCCGAGGACCATATCTACGGTACAGCGCACAACAGCATACTACAGATTCCCAACCGTGACGAATGGTATATCGTCTATCACCGTATCAACAAAAACTATGTGGACAAAGGCAATGGCATGCCCGGCACTCATCGTGAGGTGTGCATCGACCGTCTCACTTTCGACAAGAAAGGGCATATTCTGCCCGTGACACCCACCCTGAACGGTCCCGCGCCCCTGCCAGAGAAACGGTAAGGAACAGGAAAGCGCGAGAGCAAGAACAAAAGGGGTTATGCCAAGGCTTCGAACAGTTTGTCGAGGGCGGCATCGGCATTGCCATTTGCATCGTCCAATAGAGAGACAAACTTGGAGCCGATGATGGCACCGGCGGCATTGTCCTGAGCAGCCCTGAGGGTCTGAGCATTGGAGATGCCAAAACCTATCATGCGGGGGTTGCGCAAGTTCATTGCATTGATGCGGCGGAAATACTCCTGTTTTTGTTCGTCGAAACTCTTCTGGGTACCCGTGACGGAGGCCGAACTGACCATATAGATGAAGCCATCGGTGTTGTCATCGATGAAGCGGATGCGCTCCTCGCTGGTCTCCGGCGTGATGAGCATGATGATGCGCAGGTCATATCGGTCAGCGACAGGTTTCACGATGGTCAGATAATCATCAAAGGGAAGGTCGGGAATGATGGCACCGCTAACACCTGCCTCCACACAACTTTGGCAAAAGGCCTCTATACCATAATGCAGAATGGGGTTCAGATATCCCATCAGCACTAATGGGATCTCCACCTGGTCCTTGATAGCCTTTAACTGGGAAAAGAGCGTTCTGAGATTCATGCCGTTTTTCAGGGCTTTCGTGGCAGCGCTCTGAATAACGGGACCATCAGCAAGCGGGTCGCTGAAGGGAATTCCCACCTCTATCATAGCAATGCCACGACGCTGCATGGCGAGAATCACATCACCGGTGCTTTCGAGCGTGGGGCTTCCAGCACAAAAATATAATGAAAGGAGTTTTTTGTCCTTTGTATTGGCAAATAGTTGGTTGATCTTGTTCATATTTATAAGTTTTTTGGGGGAGTTTAGGAGTCTAGGAGTTTGGGAGTTTAGACAAATGATTTGCTTGTCGTGGTAGGCCATATAAGGGGTCGCTGTGGTACAGCGACATACAGAAGATGACAAGCAGGAGTAATCATAATTCTTAATCCTTAATCCTTAATCCTTAATCCTAAATTCTTAATCCTTAGTCCTTAATTCTTAATTCTGAAATAAAATCATGCAATGCTTCGCCGGGATGACTTGCCTTCATGAAGTTCTCGCCAATCAGGAAGCCACGGAAGCCAGCTGAGCGGAGCGCCTTGACCGTCTGAGGGTTGCTGATGCCGCTCTCACTGACTTTTACCGCATCCTTGGGCAGCAGTTCTGCTAGACGGAAACTGTTCTCCACATCGGTGACAAATGAGCCGAGGTTGCGGTTGTTGATGCCGCAGAGATCCGGTTCGAGTTCGGCATATTCCAACTCTTGCTCCGAATGCATTTCAAGGAGCACCTCCATGCCCAACTCATGGGCCTTGTTCAGGAGTGTCTTGCAATCGTTTTTAGAGAGGCAGGCTGCAATGAGCAACACGGCGGAGGCCCCACAGAGCGCTGCAGCATAGAGTTGCGCTTCATCGATGACAAAGTTCTTGTAAAGGATGGGCAGGGTGACACCGCTTTGGCGAGCCTGACGGATGAAGTCGTCAGAACCGCCAAAGTAGTGCTCATCGGTGAGGATGCTGAGGGCAGCTGCACCGTTCTGCTGATAACAAAGCGGAATGATGTCTGCCCTACCCTCCTCCTTGATCCAACCCTTCGAGGGAGAGCGGCGCTTGAACTCCGCGATGATGCCCGTCTCGCTCCGCAGCAAGGCCTCACGCAAGGATGATTTGGGCGCACAGAGTAACTCTATCTCCTCTCGTTTGGTGGCGATGATTTTTTCCAGGATATCCATAGCCTATGAATTCAGTTCCACGAATTTCTTAAAGGTGCTCAGCGCGGCACCGCTGTCAATGCTCTCGCGGGCGATTTCAATACACTCCCCGATGCTCTTCTGTCCCTTCTCCAACACCTGGATGCCAAAGCCCGCATTGGCCAGCACGATATTCTTCTGAGCAGGCAGCGCACGGTTCTCCAGCACGGCGTCGAAGATCTCCTTGGCCTCTTCCTCCGTGGCACCAGCCACCAGTTCTTCTGGCTTCGCGCACTCGAACCCGAGGTCCTGCGGACGGAAGATGCGCTCGTAACTGTTGGTAGTCACCTTGAAATCACCTGTCAGCGAGATTTCATCATAGCCATCGATGCTGTTCACGATGCCATAGTCGATGCCCAATTTCTGATACACACTGTTGTAGAGCCGCATCTGGTCGAGATTGGCCACACCCAACAACTGACAACTGGGCTGACTGGGATTGACCAATGGACCCAGCAAGTTGAATATCGTGGGGAAAGGCAATGCCTTGCGGATGGGACCAACAAATTTCATGGCCTTGGCAAAGAGTTGGGCGTGCAGATAGACGATACCTGCCTGATCCATGCAGCGGTTCAGCTGATCCAGATTGTCCGTGAACTTCACCCCATGCTGGGCGATGACATTGGATGCCCCGCTGGTAGATGTCGCTGCGTAATTGCCGTGCTTGGCTACCTTATAGCCCGCTCCTGCAATCACGAAACAAGATGTCGTGGATATATTGAACGTGTTCTTGCGGTCGCCGCCAGTGCCTACGACATCGATGTAGCGGTCGCAGTCCAGAGGGACAGGCACACCCGTCTCCAAGATGCCGTCGCGGAAGCCCAACAATTCTTCTACGGTCACGCCCCGCATCTGCAGGCAGGTGAGCAGCGCCGTGATCTGCTCATTGGGGTATTCACTGTGGGTAATGCCCACCAGGATAGATTTCATCTCTTCACGAGTCAGTTCCTCGTGATTGAGCAATTTGGCCAAAATCTCTTTCATGATTCTATAAAATTTTTAATGATTGTTTTTCCTTGTGGAGTTAATACTGATTCCGGATGAAACTGGATGCCACGGACAGGGAGTGTCTTGTGGCGAAGAGCCATGATTTGTCCCTCATCACTCTCTGCAATGACCTCTAGGCAGCCGGGCAACCCTTCCCGGGCAACCACCCATGAGTGGTAACGGCCGATGGTGATGTCGGCAGGCAGGCCATTGAAGACGACATCCTCTTTTGTGATATGACAAGGAGTGGCCACACCATGAAAAACCTCGCTGAGATTCTCCAGCTTTGCCCCAAACACCTCGCCGATGGCCTGATGACCCAAGCAGACACCCAAGATAGGTTTCTTGCCAGCATAGGTACGGATGACATCAAGCAGCAGTCCTGCCTCAGAGGGAATGCCCGGACCAGGTGAGAGAATGATTCTGTCATAAGGTTCAAGGTCCGACAATTCGAACTGGTCATTACGCAGCACTGTGACCTCCGCGCCCAGTTCCTTCACTAAATGACTCAGGTTGTAAGTAAACGAGTCGTAGTTGTCTATGATGACTATTTTCATAATGTTTCCGCTTTTTGGATGGCCTTGCGCAAAGCCCCCAGTTTGTTATTCACTTCCTGTAACTCATACTCCACATTGCTCTTGGCCACAATGCCGCCACCAGCCTGGAACCACAGTTCACCATTGCGGGAGACAAACGTGCGGATGGTGATGGCCTGATTCAGAGAACCGTCCAGACCAATGATGCCGATGCAACCGCCATAAGCGCCACGGTTGTGAGGTTCGTACTCAGATATCAACTGCATGGCACGAACCTTAGGCGCACCGCTCAACGTACCAGCAGGGAAGGTGTCAATAAATGCCTTGATGGGGTCGGCATTCTGATCAAGTTCGCCTGACACTCTCGACACCAGATGAATGACATGGGAATAATACTGCAGGTCTTTGTAAAAGTCAACCTTCACATCATGGCAGTTGCGGCTCAGGTCATTACGTGCCAGGTCCACCAGCATCACATGCTCAGCATTCTCCTTGGGATCGTTGCGAAGGTATTCCGCTCCCTGGCGGTCAGCCTCTTCATCACCGGTACGCTTCGTGGTACCCGCGATGGGGTCGATATAAGCCTTCCGTCCCTCTATCCTGCAATGCGTCTCAGGCGAGGAACCGAAAATGCGGAAACCGCCAAAGTCGAAGTAAAAGAGATAAGGCGAGGGATTGATGCTTCTCAGCGCACGGTAGAGTTTGAAATCATCGCCCTCGTATTTCTGGATGAAACGTCTGCTCAAAACAATCTGAAACACATCACCACGCAGGCAGTGCCGGATGCCCCGGCGGATATTCTCCCGGTGCTCATCGTCAGTCAGCGTGCTCCTGACATCACCGACTGGATGGAAGTCATAAGGCTGCACATTGGCTTTGTTCATCGCCTTGAGGATGAAGGAAATATCAGATTTTCCAGAATCCTCCGAAACCTCCGAGAGACTCACCACCTTGAGCATGTTGTTGTGATGGTCGAACACAATCACGTTCTTATAAAGAATATAGAGCACATCCGGCGCATCGTTTTTCTCCTGTGTCTCATCCTTCACGTCGATATCCTCGAAATAGCGGACGGCATTGAAACTCGTATAGCCGAAGAGTCCACACACGCCAGCATCGTCACCTGAGACTTCGATACGGTCGATAAGTTCATGGATGGCCTTGTCCGAGCGGTAGTCCCTGTTCACCTCCCGCCGCACACTGCTGCCATCAGGATAACTGATGATGGCCTCTCCGTGTCCGATGGCCACACTGGCGACAGGGTTGATGCCAATAAACGACCGAGAGTTGTTGGCATCATGATAGTCAGAGCTCTCCATCAGCGCACTCTGCGGATAGAGATCTCTCAGCCGCATATACACTCCCACCGGCGTGTACAAGTCTGCCAGAATGGTCTTGCTGGCAGTCACATATTTAAAAGTTTCCATATTCCTTTGCCATTTGTTTGTTGTTCAGATAAGTTTGCACATCCTTGTCGCCCCTGCCGCTGACGGTCAGCACCACCACATCAGAGGGTTTGAAAGATAGTTTGGACAATGCCGCGATGGCATGGGCACTCTCGATAGCAGGAATGATACCCTCCATGCGCGTCAGTTCATACCCTCCATAGATGGCCTCATCATCGTTGATGCTCAGCACCTGCGTGCGGCCTTGCTTCGCCATGTTGCAGTGCATCGGACCCACACCAGGATAGTCGAGACCGGCAGAAATGGTAAAGGCCTCCTGTATCTGTCCGTCCTCATCCTGCATCACCAGCATTTTCGCACCATGCAGAATTCCAACCGTGCCACGATGGATAGTAGCTGCCGTGTAATCCGTATCCCAGCCATGACCGCCTGCTTCCGCCAGCACGATCTTCACGCGCTCATCATCCATATAGTGATAGATAGTGCCAGCGGCATTGCTTCCGCCACCGATGCAGGCGACAAGATAGTCAGGATAGTCGCGGCCCACCTTTTCTTGTAATTGTTCCTTGATTTCCTCAGAGATCACGCTCTGCATCCGTGCCACCAAGTCGGGATAAGGATGAGGACCCATCGTCGAGCCTACCAGATAATAGGTGTCACTGGGATGACAGCACCAGTCGCGGATTGCCTCAGAACAGGCATCGCTGAGTGTCATGTTGCCTGTCCTCACGGGATGCACCTCGGCACCCAGCATCTTCATCCGCTCCACATTCGTGTGCTGGCGCTCCACATCCGTTGCCCCCATGAACACCTCACACTTCATGTTCATCAGCGCACATACCGTGGCCGTGGCCACACCATGCTGACCGGCACCCGTCTCACAGGTGATCCTCGTCTTGCCCATCTTCTGGGCCAACAGGATCTGTCCGATGGTGTTGTTGATCTTGTGAGCACCTGTGTGGTTCAGGTCCTCGCGTTTCAGATACAGCTGACAGCCATACTTCTCACTCATCCGCCTGGCATAATAGAGTGGCGACGGGCGACCCACATAATCCCTCAGCAGCGCATGATACTCCGCCTTGAACTCCTCGCTCTCGATAATCGGCAGATAAGCCTCCTGCAGATCATGCACGCACTTGTAGAGAATCTCAGGAACGTAAGCCCCTCCGAACTCTCCATAAAAACCATTTTTGTCTGCTTGATAATTGCTCATATATCTAATTGTTCTTTGATGAATACTCCAATTGATTAACCTTATGTTTTCTTAAAAAATCTGAGAGGCCCGTCGCAAGAACGACAGGCCTCTCAGTATCTTTTTTTGCTAATTTTATAGGTACGCGGCTATCTTCTCACGATCTTCCGAATCTTGAGTTGTGCCACCACCAGAAATTTGCAAATCTAATCATGCTCTATGTTGTTTTTGTAACTTTTCGGCAGCAAAAGTAGAAAGTTTCCTTCAAACTGCCAAATATTTCTTCAATTTTGTTTAAAAATGAAATAGAAATTCTATAAAAAATACCAAAACGCAAACCATTGCATTACACTTCATCAATGAAATGCCATTACAACTCCACCACCATGGTCTGGCGGGGACGGAGAATCACATCCTTGTCGAGGCGGACAGTGCGGCCAGTGGTGATGTCAGTACCACGTTCAGCAGAGCCGATGACCTCCGCATAACGTTTCACCTCCATGGCGGCGGGTGCGTTGGTGCCGTTGATGATGGTCATCACCTTGCGGCCAGCATACTGACGTGCCACGACATAGACACCCTTCCAGGGGATGAACTGCGTCTGACGGCCTTTCGTGATGACCTCGTTATTCTGCCGCCAGTGAAGCAGACGGCTGCACCAGTCGAACATCGCGTTCTCGGCACGGGTGCGCCCCTCACGGGTGAAGCAGTTTTTCGTGTCACCGGGGAAGCCGCCTGGGAAGTCCTTGCGCACATTGCCATCCGTCACCTCTTTGGTGCCGTTCATCAGCACCTCCGT
>CAMZHP010000067.1 GCA_947306845.1 uncultured Prevotellaceae bacterium | reverse complement strand
ATCCACCATCCTATAGAGGCATTGTTATTTACAACCAACGGAAATATCTGAAATAACAGATGTTGGAAAATCACCAGGGAGCAGTAAGGCAATTATTTCCCCAAAAAATTGGAGGATTCCGAGATTATTGCTACATTTGCAGTCTATAATCTTCAGACGAATAGTTTCGGCATTAACCATATCCACTTATGGAATCATCAGACAGCATTGTCATTATACCCACTTACAACGAGAAAGAGAACATAGAGAAAATCATCCGGGCCGTCTTTGGCTTGGAAAAACGTTTTCATATCCTTGTCATCGATGACGGTAGTCCTGACGGCACTGCTGCCATCGTTCACGGATTGATACGCAACGGCATGGCCGATCGTCTCTTCATTATTGAGCGGTCGGGTAAACTAGGGCTGGGCACCGCTTATATCATGGGATTCAAATGGGCGCTGGAGCATGGTTATGACTACGTCTTTGAGATGGATGCTGATTTCAGCCACGATCCCAATGACCTGCCGCGTCTCTATGCCGCCTGCCACGACGAGGGCTATGACCTGGCCATCGGCTCGCGCTATGTCAGCGGGGTCAATGTGGTTAACTGGCCCATGGGGCGGGTGCTGATGAGTTATTTCGCCTCCAAGTATGTGAGGCTGGTCACCGGCTTCGGCATCCATGACACCACGGCAGGCTTCAAATGCTACAAACGCCGTGTGCTCGAGACGATAGAACTCGACAAAATACGGTTCAAAGGCTATGGCTTCCAGATAGAGATGAAATTTACGGCATGGAAAATCGGATTCCGCATCAAGGAGGTGCCCGTCATCTTCGTCAACCGCCGCGAGGGGGTGAGCAAGATGAGCGGCGGCATCTTCTCCGAGGCATTCTTCGGTGTGATGCGTCTGCGCTGGGACGGATGGTTCCGCAAGTATCCACCTATGCCGGCTGTGTGAGATGAAGATAGCAGAACTTCAGCAACTTTTCGGACGGTTGCCGCAATGCGGTGCCATGACCAACCTGATGGACAGGAAGGTAAGTCCCGTGCATCTCGATGGGTTGGTGGCTTCTTCAGCACCCATGCTGTTTGCCGGTCTTGCCACCCGCAAGCCCTTCAACATGCTTTTTGTCTTGCAGGATGCCGACGAGGCAGGCTATTTCTATCACGACCTCACCCAGGTGATGGGGCAGGACGATGTGTTTTTCTTCCCCTCGTCTTATCGGCGTGCGGTGAAATATGCGCAGACCGATGAGGCCAGTGAGATTCTCCGCACCGAAGTGCTGGCTCGTCTCTCCACGGCAGGGAAAGGAGCTGCCGACATGGGGCGCTCTACTTATGTGGTGACCTGTCCTGAGGCGCTCAGTCAGTTGGTGGTGTCGAAGCGGCAGCTTGATGAACGTACCCTAACCCTCCTCAAAGGTCAGACCATCGACGTGGCTGTCATCGATGAGACACTCCGTGATTTTGGCTTCCGTTACCAGGACTATGTCTATGAGCCGGGACAGTATTCTATCCGCGGAAGCATCGTGGATGTCTATTCCTATAGTTGCGAGTTCCCGTTCCGTATCGATTTCTTTGGCGACGAGATAGACACCATCCGCACGTTTGACATTGAGACGCAGCTATCGCGTGAGCACCGCGACAGAATAGAAATTGTGCCAAGACTGACTGATACGGAGGAAAAGATGCCATTTATGTCGTTTCTTCCTGCCGACACCATCGTTGTCATGCGTGATTTCACCTATGTCGCCGATACCATCGCACGCATCTATGAAGAGGGTTTCTCGGCACAGGCGGTTACTGAGCAGTTGGAAAGTGTGCCCGAGGCAGAGCGAGGCGAGATCATGCGTCGGCTGCGAAGCGAGAGCCAGCTCATCCGTGCCACGCAGTTCACAGAGGCTATCAGTGCCTTCCGCCGCATCGACATCGGGAAAAGGCCTGCCGACACTCCTGCTGCCACCGTGAGGTTTGACTTCTCGCCACAGCCTATCTTCCATAAGAATTTTGACCTCCTGCGCGACACACTCTCCGATTATGCCGACAAGGGCTACCGCATCATGGTGCTTTCCGACAGTGCCAAGCAGATACAGCGACTTCGTGATATCTTCTCGGCGGATGACGCTCAGTCAGATACGGACAAACCTGCCTTGAGTTTCACGGATGTGGACAAGACACTCCATGCGGGCTTCGCCGACAATCTTGAGCGCGTCTGCTACTTCACTGACCACCAGATTTTTGACCGGTTCCATAAATACAACCTGCGCTCCGATACAGCTAGAGCCGGAAAGATGGCGCTTACGATGAAGGAACTACAGGAAATGGAGCCCGGTGACTTCATCGTGCATGTGGATTTCGGCATAGGCCGTTTCGCAGGACTGGTGAGAATTGCCACTGGAGACAGTTATCAGGAGATGATTCGCATCATCTACCAGCGAGGCGACACCGTCGATGTGTCCATCCACTCACTGTACAAAATCTCCAAGTATCGCAGGGCAGAAACCGGCGAACCGCCTCGTCTGAGCACCTTGGGAACAGGAGCATGGGAGCGCATGAAAGAGCGCACCAAGAAGCGCATCAAGGACATCGCGCGCGACCTCATCCGACTCTATGCCCGCAGAAGGCATGAGCGGGGCTTTGCTTTCAGCGCCGACAACTACATGCAGCATGAACTGGAAGGCAGCTTCCTTTATGAGGATACGCCTGACCAGCTCAGGGCGACACAGGAGGTGAAGGCAGACATGGAAAGCACGCGGCCGATGGACCGGCTCGTATGCGGCGATGTGGGATTTGGCAAGACCGAGGTGGCGGTGAGGGCTGCCTTCAAGGCTGTGTGTGACGGCAAACAAGTGGCGGTGCTGGTGCCCACCACCGTGCTCGCTTTCCAGCATTACAAGACCTTCACCGACCGGCTGAGCGGGTTCCCGGCCAAGGTGGAATACCTCTCGCGGGCACGTTCTGCCAAACAGACGCGTGAGATTCTCGAAAACCTGGCTGAGGGCAGGGCTGATATTCTCATCGGCACCCATAAAATCTTGGGAAAGACGGTGAAGTGGAAAGACCTAGGACTGCTCATCATCGATGAGGAGCAGAAGTTCGGCGTTTCGACCAAGGAGAAGTTGCGCACGCTCAAGACCAATGTGGACACGCTCACCATGTCGGCCACACCGATACCACGCACGTTGCAGTTCTCTCTCATGGGCGCTCGCGACATGAGCATCATCCGCACTCCGCCACCCAACAGATACCCGGTGTATACCGAACTCACCACGTTCAACCACGAGGTGATCACCGATGCCGTCAATTTCGAGCTGAGCCGTAATGGACAGGTCTATTTTGTGTGCAGCCGTATTTCCAAACTGCAGGAAGTAGCTCGCATGATTGAGAGATATGTGCCGGATGCCCGCGTGGCTGTCGGACATGGCCAAATGAAGCCGGAGGAACTGGAGAACATCATTCTCGGATTCATCAACCATGACTACGATGTGCTCATTTCGACCACTATCATTGAGAACGGCATCGACATCCCCAACGCCAATACCATTTTCATCAATGATGCCCATAAGTTCGGTCTTTCCGACATCCATCAGATGAGGGGTAGGGTGGGGCGATCCAACAGAAAGGCTTTCTGTTATCTGCTGGCACCACCTAAATCCCTGTTGCCAGAGGATGCGCGAAGGCGCCTTGAGGCCGTTGAGACGTTCTCTGAGTTGGGAAGTGGTTTCAGCCTTGCCATGCAGGATTTGGATATCCGGGGAGCAGGCAACCTCTTGGGTGCGGAGCAAAGTGGTTTTATGGAGGACCTGGGGTACGAGACCTATCAGAAAATCCTCAGCCAGGCCATCACCGAGCTGAAGAATGAGGAATTCGGCAGCTTGTATGAGGAGGACCTGAAGGAGGGACGCGAGGTCAGGGGTGATGATTTCGTTGAGGACTGCTCGCTTGAGAGCGACCTTGAGATGTACTTCCCCGATAACTATGTGCCAGGCAGCAGTGAACGGATGCTCCTCTACCGCGAGCTTGACAATATCAGCAGTGATGATGAGCTGGAGGCATACCGCCGCCGATTGGAGGACCGCTTCGGGAAGATCCCTCGTGAGGGCGTCGAACTCATGCAGGTCGTGCCGCTCCGCCAGTTGGGCAAGATGTTGGGCTGTGAGAAGATCATCCTAAAACAAGGTTTTATGCAGATGCAGTTTGTCAACAATCCAGATAGTCCGTTCTATCGCAGCACTTCATTCTCTAAGGTGCTCAACTTTGCGAAAAAACATCTGCGCCGTTGCATTCTCAAGGAGGCAAAAGGCAAACGGGTGATGCATGTGATGCGTGTGCCATCAGTGGGGGAGGCGGTGTTCATCCTCCGTGAAATTGTCAACGAGGAGGTCCTGACAGATGCATGAAAGGCAGATTCTCAGCATAGTGCTCACCGTTGCAGCTTATTTCTTCCTGTTGCTACTGGTGAGCAGACTGACAGCCCGTCATCGTGACAATGACGCTTTTTTCCGGGGTAACAGGCAGTCACCTTGGTATATGGTGGCTTTTGGCATGATTGGGGCTTCCATCTCTGGAGTCACTTTCGTCAGCGTGCCAGGCATGGTCAACGGCATCGGCATGACCTATATGCAGACATGCCTGGGCTTTATTCTAGGTTATGCAGCCGTGGCATTCATTCTGCTGCCGGTATATTATCACTATAATCTCACCACTATCTATTCATTCCTGAGAGAGAGGTTGGGCGGACGCTCTTATACCACTGGCGCTTCCTTTTTCATCCTTTCGAAGATGACGGGAGCTGCCGCACGGTTCTATGTGGTATGCATCATCCTGCAGCATTTTGTGCTGGATGCCTTTGGCCTACCATTCCCGCTCACCGTGTTGCTGATGGTGGTGCTCATCTGGCTCTATACCCGGCAGAGTGGTATCAGGACGCTGGTGTGGACCGACACGTTGCAGACATTGTGCATGTTCAGTGCACTGGTGCTCATCATCCTCAGTGTCATGGATGCGCTCGGAATGGGAGTGGGCGAGGCTGTCAAGGCGGTGGCAGCTGATAGCAGAAGCCGTATCTTCGTTTTTGATGACCCGATGTCAAGGCAGTATTTCTGGAAACAGTTCCTGAGCGGTATTTTCATTGTTATTGTTATGACCGGCCTAGATCAGGACATGATGCAGAAGAACCTCACCTGCAAGTCATTGGGTGAGGCTAAGAAGGATATGGTTACGTATGGATTTGCTTTCGTACCGGCCAATCTGCTTTTCTTGGCTTTGGGCGTGCTCTTGTGCATGTTGGCAGAAAAGCAGGGGGTGGCACTTCCTGAGGCTGGCGATGAATTGCTGCCGATGTTTGCTGCATCGGGCCAGCTCGGACAGACCGTGGTGGTGCTTTTCACCCTTGGCATAGTGTCGGCGGCATTCTCCAGCGCCGACTCCGCCCTCACGGCGCTCACTACCAGTTGCTGTGTGGACATCCTCCGACGGCCTGCCGACGAGCGCCTGCGTCGGCTCGTCCATGTTGTGATGGCGGTGGTCTTTATCGGTTTCGTGCTGCTGTTTAGGGCAGTGAATTCACCGAGTGTCATCGATGCCATCTATGTGATGTGCTCCTATACCTATGGTCCTTTGCTGGGACTCTTTGCTTTCAGCCTGCTTACCAAGCGCCAAGTTAACGACAAGGCTGTGCCTTTCATCGCTGTGGCATCACCTCTCATCTGCTTTGCGGCAGACCAATGGACCAAAGCAAACACGAATTATCAGTTCGGTTACGAATTGCTCATGCTCAATGGCGCACTGACTTTCTTGGGACTCTGGCTGTGCCCACGAAAATCACGATAGAGCAAGAATCCCGAATGAGCGAATGAGCGAATTGGTGATCACAGTATAATTCTTGAATTCGAAAATTCGTGAGAAAGATATATCCCGAATTGTCGAATGAGCAAATTGGTGAGCACTAAATAATTCGATAATTCGAAAATTCGTGAGGAAAAAGAAATCCCGAATGTTCGAATGATTCTCCAATTCGTGAATTACTCGGCAGAGATCGTGAAAGTGCCCAGACGTTGGAGAGGCTTTTTGGGAAGGTTGCTCCATTTCTCCTTGGGCTTCACACTGTCATCCATAACATTATAATTGATGCGCTGGCATTTGCGAGTGAGGTAGTTGAAACTGACCTTCTCTGCCTCTCCCGTGTTGCGGGCAAAGACATCCGTGTCTTTTCCAATTAAGTAGAAATCTCCGTTTTGCAGACGGAAAAGGTAGGTGGCGGAAGGGACTGACCAACTCCCCATGGAAAAGAAATAGGAAACAAAGATTTTCAATACGCCACGGTCTGTGATCTCTATCGAACGGTCGATGGACACCCCCTCGTCGTCAAGTGCTTCCATGATATCATCATCGTATATCTTCATGAGGGAATAGCCTCCCTCACGCGTGCCAGTGTAAATGGCGAGGATGGGTGCGTTGAAGTTGGAGACAGTACTATCTTCTCTGACTTTCATCTGATCCTCATCATTGGGGATGACGATCATCGCCAAGTCTGCAATACCGTCTTTGTTGAGGTCGCCCTGGGCTTGGGTGACATGCCAACCCTTCGGAACCAGGTCTTCGATTGTGGAACCCTTTGAGAACAATCGCTGAGCACTGCCCGTCATGGGCAGTGCCAGCAATATGATGGCTGTGATGAAAAGCGGTCTTGACAGTATCTTCATCTTTTTCTATTATTAATTCAACTTCCGTAAGCTGATAGTTGAGCAAAAGCGAAACTAGAATTAATGATTCCTTCGTGTTCAGCTGATGCCCCTGATGTAGCGATCGGCCTCGATGGCTGCCTTGCATCCGCTCGCTGCCGCAGTGATGGCCTGGCGGTAGTGCGGGTCGGCCACATCTCCCGCGGCGAACACACCTGGAAGAGCAGTGCGCGGAGTTCCGTCGATGGTGATGATATAGCCAGTCTCGTCGGTGGCCAGCCAGGGACGGAAGAGGTCGGAGTTGGGCTTGTGACCGATGGCGAGGAAGAATCCGTCGATGGGCAGGTCGTAATACTCCTCGTCTGGTTCACCCTTGCGGCGCACGAGATGGGCGCCCTCCACGCCATTTTCGCCATAAAGACCAACTGTGTTGTGCTCAAAGAGCACCTCGATTTTCTCATTTTCCATCACGCGGCGCTTCATCACGTCAGAAGCGCGCAGATAGGGTTTGCGTACAATCATGTAGACCTTCTTGGCCAACCCGGCCAGATAGAGGGCTTCCTCGCAGGCTGTGTCGCCGCCGCCTACGACAGCGACGGTGCGCTTGCGGTAGAAGAAACCGTCGCAGGTGGCGCAGGCCGAAACTCCCTGACCGTTGTATTTCTTCTCGTCGTCAAGACCCAAATACTTGGCGGAAGCACCGGTGGCGATGATCACCGTGTCGGCTTCTATCTCGTGTCCGCCGTCGGTGGTCAGCACATAGGGCTGGGCACTGAGGTCAGCCTTCACAATCTCGCCGTCGCGGATGTCTGTTCCCAGGCGCTCTGCCTGTGCACGCAGGTCGAGCATCATCTGGTTGCCATCCACACCCTCAGGATAACCAGGGAAATTCTCCACCACAGTGGTCTGTGTGAGCTGTCCGCCTGTGAGGAGACCACAGTATTCCACGGGCTGAAGGTTGGCACGGGAAGCATAAATGGCAGCAGTGTAGCCTGCCGGACCGCTGCCGATGATCAGGCATTTCACATGTTCTCTTTCCATGTCGCTTGGGCTATTTCAGCAATTCGATGATTTCTTTCTCGATGACTTCCATGGACTCGGTGGGTTCGAAGCGGGCTACTACCATGCCTTTCTTGTTGATGAGGAACTTGGTGAAGTTCCACTTGATGTCGGGTGTATCCTTGTAGTTGGGGTCGGCTTGGCTGAGCAGGTTGTCGAGAATACCGGCGATGGGGTGCTCCATATTGAATCCTGCGAAGCCTTTCTGCTCCTTAAGGTACTTGAACAGCGGGTCGGCGTCATCTCCGTTTACCTTCACTTTCTTGAAACGGGGAAACTCGGTGCCGTAGTTGAGCTTGCAGAACTGGTGAATCGACTCATCGGTGCCAGGGGCTTGTTGGCCAAATTGGTTGCAGGGGAAGTCAAGAATGGTGAAACCCTGTGAGTGATGACGTTCATAGAGCTTTTCCAGTTCCTCATACTGAGGGGTGAAACCGCATTTGGTGGCTGTGTTGACGATGAGGATCACCTCATTGGCATACTCCTTCAGTGATACATTGCCTCCCTTTCTGTCCTTGACAGTGAAATCGTAAATTGTTCTCATTGTGTTTGATAAATTGATATGGTAAGAGTGTGGGGAATGGCTTTCGCCATCCTGTGATTTTATGCCATGTAGTGGCAAATAACAAGCAAAGATAGACAAAAAAAAACAGGGATACAAGTTTTATCGCATAAAAATGTTACCTTTGCATGATTTTTGAATATTGCTGCTTTTGTCTAAACAATCATAGAAGAGATGAATAACAGAAAAAAGATACTGCTGTTGTGCATGGTTTGGCTTATAGCCACTGCCGTTCATGCCGTGAAGGCATGGCCTTTCCCTGTGGAGGTGAGGCAGGCAGATGGCACATGGCTGACCATTGTACAGTATGGAGATGAGGACTTCCATTATTGCATGACTACCGACAGTGTGTTGTTGGTGGAGAAAAATGGTTCATGGTATGTGGGAAAATTGGATGAGTATGGCGACTTGGTGGCTACCTCACAACTTGCGCACACCGCAGACCGGCGGAGTGCGGCGGAACGGGCGCTCGTAGCCTCACAGCGAGTTTCCGAATATGTGAGAACCGGTCTGCTGGAGGCTGAACGCCGTAAGGCCAGGCGTGAGCCGATCATTACTTCGGGCTCTATGTTCCCTCATACCGGTACACCGAAGGCTGTGGTGATTCTCGCAGAATTCAAGGATGAGAAATTCTCCATTGACAACCCGAAACGTTCGTTTGATGAGTACTTCAACCTGAAAACCAAGCTCCCCAACCATGGTTTTGGAGAGAACGCCAATCTGACAGGGGTCTCACAGTATTTCTCAGACGTGAGTTTCCAACAGTTTGTGCCTCAGTTTGACGTCTATGGTCCCGTTACACTCAAAGATTCCCTGAAAGTATATGGAGGGACGAGGAGCGACGGGAAGGATGAACAAATGGACCTGCTTTTCCAGAACGCATGCAAGATGATGGACGACAGCCTCGACTTCTCCCAATATGATGCCAATAATGATGGAAAGGTTGACTTGGTCATCATCATATATGCGGGTTATTCCCAGTCGATGTCGGGCAATTCCGCGCAGTGCATCTGGCCCAAGTCGGGAACAACAAGCGGAGGAAAATATGATAAAAAACAGGTGTCGCGCTATGCGGTTAGTGCCGAACTCAACGGCTTTCCTGACTGTTGGGGTGCCCCTCCATATAAGCGTATCAACGGTATAGGAACATTATGCCATGAGTTTTGCCATACCATGGGACTGCCCGATTTTTATCCTACCGTACCTTATGTCAAGGGTGATAATCAGGCCATGGAGTATTGGAGCCTGATGGATAGCGGCAACTATCTGATTAATGGTTATGCACCGGTAGCGTTGAATGCTTGGGAGCGGGAGGCATTGGGATGGCTGAACATCAGCAGTCTCACTGAGGACAGCGAACTTGAAATCAAGCCAATAGACGATGGCGGTATGGCATATCGCATTCCCAATCCCAAGGATGGGTCGGGACATGAATACTACATTATCGAGAACATCCAGAATGTCGGTCCTAATGTTTATCAGAAAGGACATGGACTACTGGTATATCACGTGGACTATGATGCTGCTCTTTTCTCACTTTCCAATAATTCTGTCAATAACCAGAAGGGGCATCCGCGCATGACAATCGTTCCTGCCGATGGGATGCTTTTCGCCCAATACAATATAGGGAAGACAATTGATGGAAAGATAATAACCAACTCCGACTTTTTCAATCAACTGGCGGGTGACCCGTTCCCGGGAACTACCGGTGCTACGGCAGTCAATGATACCCTGGGGCTGACCAATTTCGCAGCTTATGTGGGTTCTAAGTCCAATATTGCGCTGGAGGATATCCGTGAGGAGGGTGGAGTGGTTAAGCTGAAATATTACACCGATTTCAAAATGCATCATGAGAGCCGTTTCAAGCCAGGTGATGTCAACCATGACGGTGAAACAGACATTACGGATGTACTGTTGGTGGTGGATAATGTCCTGAAAAGGGAGAACAAACGATTTTGTTCATACCATGCCGATATCATTAGAGACAACAACATCGATTTGTCGGATGCACTGTGGATAGTTGATATCTTGCTCGGTAGAAAATAATGCTGTGAGAGGGTGAGAAATAGGGCTTGGGGGGATTTCCGACTACAAAATAGGGATTTTCCCGACAAATTGAGGAATATCCGCTTGCAAGTGTGTCAATAAAGCCTTATCTTTGCAGCAGTTAAACAACTAAAACTCTACAGAAATGAAAACGAACATCAAAACCATCATGATGGCCCTCATGGCCATGCTGGCATTCTCCCTGACAAGTTGTGAGGATGATGAAATCGCAAGAACCCTCGAAGGAACTTGGGAAGGAAATATGTATACGTCATATTATTTCGACTACTATGACGAGTATTATGACGCGTCCTACTCGGAGATCTGCTTCCTCCGCGATCCCTACAGGTATGCATCTGGAGACGGATACTGGGTTGACTACTATAATGACTATGGATGGAGCCGCAATTACATTGCCAACCATATTACATGGACGGTCGATAATGGTATCATCAAGATTCACTTCATAGAGGATGGTGCCTATGTGAAAATCCGTGACTATTCGCTTAATGACAATTATTTCTCTGGGTACCTCGAGCTTGAGAGCGGCAATTGGCAGAAGTTTAGCCTGAGGCATGTCAGCTCACCCAATTGGGGCAGTTATTACTGGGGATATGATCGCAATTACTATGGCTACTATTCCAACGAGAACAAGGTGGGCATGGATAAGGTCAAGGCCAAGAATCCTGAGGCATCCAAAGCTTCTGATACTCCCAAGCGCATCTTCAGGGTAAGAGAATAATACAGTACAAGCATTCACATTAAACACATAGATGACCGCACTCATGGCTCCAGGCTGTGAGTGCGGTTTTTTCTATGCCATCTTCTTTTTTTGGAAGAAAAACCACACTTTCTTTTGATAAAAAACAGCTTTTGATTAACTTTGTGCCTTTGAATTCAAAGATTAAGGGTGAACACCCGCGATGAACTGAAGTTATTTAAACAAAAACCATATCCCTTCATTATGAGACATTACATTTTTATCCTGCTGGTGGCATTGTTTGCTCTGTCATTTTCGTCATGCAACAAAGAACCTAAAGTCATCACTGAGCGATACCTGATCAAGTACATACCTGCAGGTGTAGATACCGCAGCCTATGAAAAAGGACTGATAACAGACATTGAGAAGCTGTATTATACTCATGACACTATCGCTATCAAAGATGAATATAAGAAATTTGAGTCGGACACAGAGTTTCTTGTGAAGAAGAGCAAAGAATTTGATAAGCATGGAAAGGCTGATGAATCCGACAGGGATTCTCTTGCTTTCTACGCAAAATTGTTATATGAGAACAGATGCTTGATGTTCATCACTCACGACCCAACAATTGACCCTCAATTTTTCTTGGATTTCGTCCAGGAAAATGGGGCAGACATTAAAAGTGACATCAAATATGCCAAAGAAAGCAATCTCAGAGTTCAGTTCATCGAATTGCATAATGATATTTGGCTAAGTCTTCAAAGGAGCAAGTAAGATACATGGTAAAAAGTATATGAAACACAGAGGGCGTCATGCCCTCTTTTTTTTTCGTACCTTTGCGCTGTATTTTTTGTGATTATAAGGTATGAGAAAACTGACAGTTCTTTCTTTATTGAGCGCGTGGATGCTGACGGCCATGGCGCAAAATCCTTTTGTGCAGACATGGTGCACGAGTGATCCTGCTCCGATGGTGCACAACGGTACGATGTACGTCTATACTGGCCATGATGAGGATGGCGCGGATTTCTTCTGGATGCAGGAGTGGCGAGTGTATTCCACCACCGACATGGTCAACTGGACCGACCATGGTTCGCCGCTCGCTTTGGAGAGCTTCTCCTGGGCTGACGACCGCGCCTGGGCGAGTCAGTGCGTCGAGCGCGACGGACATTTCTATTGGTATATCTGCGCCCATTCCCAGCTGTCGAAAGGCATGGCGATAGGGGTGGCTGTGAGTGATTCACCTACAGGGCCTTTCCGCGATGCCATCGGCAAACCACTGTTTGAGAACGGCAGTTGGGACCATATCGACCCGACGGTCTTCATCGACGACGACGGTCAGGCTTGGCTGATGTGGGGAAATCCGCGTGTCTATTACCTGAAACTTAACCGCGACATGATATCCTACGAGGGTGAGGTTGGCATGCTGCCCATGACAGAGGAAGCCTTTGGATCTCCTGCCATGAACGAAAGGGTGAAGGGTAAGGAATATAAGGACAGTTATGTGGAGGGCCCTTGGCTGACCAAACGCAATGGCACCTACCAGCTGTTATATGCTGCAGGAGGAGTGCCGGAGCACATCTCATACAGCACGGCTCCATCGCCGACGGGTCCCTGGACATACAAAGCTCCCATCATGCCGCTGTCAGACACGGGGTCGTTTACCAACCACTGTGGCGTGGCCGACTATAAGGGGCACAGCTATTTCTTCTACCATACTGGTAAGCTGCCAGGCGGTGGCGGTTTTGGCCGCAGTGTGGCAGTAGAGGAGTTCAAATACAATGCCGATGGCTCTTTCCCCACCATTATGCCCACCGATGAGGGGGTGATGC
>CAMZHP010000066.1 GCA_947306845.1 uncultured Prevotellaceae bacterium | reverse complement strand
GCCAGCCAGCAGATTGGCACCATCGACCAGATCAACGACCAGACGAAGCACATGGCACAGCAGATAGAGCAACTCAATCAGATCTATGCACGCATGATCGAGGCCATGACGGTGAACATGAGGGGCGCAGCGCCCGCTCAACCCGGTGGCGTGCAACCTGTCAACCTCAACCCATAGTACAACAACTCCGCGAAAATGGCTATCAAGAAAAGACCGGTCTCGCCACGCCAGAAGATGATCAACCTGATGTATGTCGTCCTCATGGCCATGCTTGCCCTCAACATCTCCACGGAGGTGCTCGATGGCTTCTCCATCGTGGAGGAAAGCCTCAAGCGCACCACCGCCAACTCGTCGAAGGAGAACCTCGCCATGATGGCCGACCTCGACGAGCAGATGAAGACCAATCCCGTGAAGGTGAAGGAGTGGTTTGAGAAGGCACAGGGCGTCAAGACCATGACCGACTCGCTCTACGACTTCGCCCAGCAGCTCAAAGAGGCCATCGTCAAGGAGGCCGACGGCAAGGACGGAGACCTCAACAATGTCCGCAACAAGGAGGACCTGGAGGCTGCCACGCAAGTGATGCTCGCCCCGGGCACAGGAAAGGGCAAGAAGCTCTTTCAGGCCATCAACTCCTATCGGGAGCGCATCCTCAAGATGATTGATGACCCCCGGCAGAAAGAAATCATCGCCAGCAACCTCTCCACCGACGTGCCCAAAGGAGCCAACACGCTGGGGAAAAACTGGCAGGAATACATGTTCGAGGACATGCCAGTGGCGGCTGCCGTCACCCTTCTGTCCAAGCTCCAGAGCGACATCCGCTACGCAGAGGGTGAGGTGCTCCACTCCCTCGTCGCCAACATCGGACTCAAGGATATCCGCGTCAACAAACTCGAGGCCTTCGTCGTACCCGACAAGACAACGCTCTATCCGGGCGAACGGCTCACTGCCAACATCATCATGGCAGCGGTGGACACCACACAGCAACCCGAGATCTTCATCAATGGCACACGCATCAACTCACCCAACGGTACCTATTCGTTCAGCGCAGGTGGCGTGGGCGAGCACACTTTTGGAGGATATATCCTCATGAAAAATGCCGACGGAGAGGTGGTGCGCCGCGATTTCAAACAGAAATACAATGTCATCTCACCGCCATCGGGAGCCACCGTGGCCGCAGACCTCATGAACGTGCTCTACGCAGGATTCCACAACCCCATCAGCGTGAGCAGTTCGGGCATCCCACAAAACGCCGTGTCACTCTCCATGACAGGCGGTACGCTCACCTCACAAGGCAACGGGCACTACATCGCCGTACCGGCAGCCGTGGGACAGGATGTCACTTTCACCGTCACGGGCACCGACCGCGGTACCTCTCGCACCATGGGGCAGGCCACCTTCCATGTTCGCAAGCTGCCTGATCCTACAGCCTACATAGCCCTCGGCACCGACCGTTTCAAGGGCGGGCGTTTGGCCAAGGCCTCGCTCATGAACCTCAGCAGCCTCAGGGCCGCCATCGACGACGGACTCCTCGACATCGAATTCAAGGTGGGTAGCTTCGAGACCGTCTTCTACGACAATATGGGCAATGCCGTTCCCATGGCGTCGAACGGTGCCGCCTTCACCGAGCGTCAGAAAGATGCTTTCAGAAAACTCTCACGCAACAAGCGATTCTATATCACCAATGTGACGGCCACCGGACCCGACGGCATCACCCGCAAACTGCCACAGGCCATGGAGGTCATCGTGAATTAACAACCATTTATGACAATGAGACGCTTTCTAACCATATTGTTTCTCGCATGCCTCGCCGCTGGGGTGTCGGCACAGCCGCAGGCACGCCGCAACCAGCAGCAACAGCAGCAGGCCAACAAGTCGAACAACAACAATATCACCACGCGTGCCAAAATCGGCTTCCCCACCACCGCCACCATGTCGGATGACGTGGTGTGGAGGCGCGACATCTACCGCGAGATGAATCTCGAGGACGATGCCAATGCCGGACTCTACTACCCCGTGGAACCGATGGGTACGCAAATGAACCTCTTCACCTATCTCTTCAAGCTCATGATGTCGGGATATATCAAGGCATACGAGTACCGTCTCGACGGCAACGAGGTGTTTGACGAGTCGGCGAAAGTCAAACTGCTCGACTTCCTTGACAACTACCACATCTACTATGAGCGGAAAGACGGCAAGGTGAGACTCGACAACAGCGACATCCCCTCGCGCGAGGTGAAGGGCTATTACATCAAAGAGAGCGCCTACTACGACCAGGGCACCTCCACTTTCCACCGCAAGGTGCTGGCTCTTTGCCCCATCATGATGAGAGAGGATGACTTCGGCGACGGTGCCACCAAATACCCACTTTTCTGGGTGAAATACGACGATGTGGCTCCCTACCTGAGCAAGCAGACCATCATGACAAGCAACATCAACAACGCGGCCACCATGAGCATCGACGACTTCTTCACGCTCAACCGCTACAAGGGAAAGATCTACAAGACCACCAACATGCTGGGGCGCACCCTGGCACAATATTGTCCCGATGACTCGACAATGGCTCTGGAGCAGAAGCGAATCGAGCAAGAACTGCTCGACTTCGAAAAAAACCTCTTTGGCGACCAGGCGAAAAAGGACTCGCTCGACAGCATCGCCAAAATTCAGGCTGACACCAAGACAAAAGTGAAAAAAAAGCGCAACCGCCGCTCGGGATCTGACTCCGGCGAGGAGAAGACCAAGGTGAAGAAAACACGCCGCTCATCACCGTCTTCAGCAGCCTCCACCGGCACCCGCGTCTCCGTCCGCCGAGAGCGACACTGATACCGTGCCGTTTTCCATAGCCTCTCTTTCATAGCCATTATAGTCTCTGTAGCCACTATAGATTATATAGCCACTATAAACTATTCACTATGAACCATCAACTGAAAGTCCTCCTGCTGCTGTTCCTGCTGCTGCCCATGACGGCGCTGGCACAGTTCAGCCTAGGTGTGAGAGGCGGATACAACCTCACAAAGGTTTCCCTCGACACCAAAGACTTCAAGACCAACCGCTACGGCTTCTTTGTGGGACCTGTGGCAAAAATCACCTTACCGATTGTCGGACTGGGTGTTGAGGCTGCGGCTCTCTATGACCAGCGCGACGCTCGCATTGGCGACGATCCTGTCACCGATATCAAACAGAAGTCGGTGAATTTTCCAGTCCATCTGAGATATGACTTTGCTCCCGACAGCCCATTCTCCATCTTCGTCTTTGCGGGTCCGCAGTTCAGTTTCAACCTCAACGATGAGAAGAAGCCAATAGATTCAGCGAGGGAGTGGCGCTTCAAGAAATCGACCATGAGTGTCAATTTGGGAGCGGGTGCCGCCTTTTTCAGAAACCTCCAGTTGTCGGCCAACTACAACATCGTGTGCGGAGAGACAGCCACCATCAACTCTGTGCGGGATGTGACAGACAGCGTGAAGGACCACAAGGCGAAGACCCACGCCTGGCAGCTGGCTCTCACCGTCTTCTTCTGATACTTCCATTGGAATGTCGGTAACAAGTAGAGACGCAATGAATTGCGTCTCTATAAATTGCGCATAAGCCTCAAACCAAAAATCTCCAGTCTCCAACCTTCAAAGATGTACGCAGACGTAATTCTTCCTCTTCCCCTGGAGGGCCTATTTACTTATGAGGTACCCGACAGTCTCGCGCAGGCCGTAAAAGCCGGCATGCGTGTCAGCGTGCCATTGGGGAAGAGCAAGACCTACATCGGCATCGTGGCGGAGACACACGACCGAAAGCCCGACTTCACCACAAGGAGCATCCTGTCGGTGGCTGACAGCGAGCCCGTGCTGCTGGCCAGCCAACTGGAGATGTGGCACTGGATAGCCGACTACTACATGTCGCCCATTGGAGAGGTGATGAACGCCGCCCTGCCAGCCGGTCTGCGCGACGATGACTACCACCCCCGTTATGAGACGTGCGTCACGCTCACCCCCGCCTACCGTAACGAGCAGGCCCTGCATGTGGCCCTCAACATCCTCGCACGCTCACCCATACAGCAAAAGGTGCTCATCGACTTCCTCACCTTGTCGCACTATGACACGATGGAAGGAGAGACCTGCCGCGAGGAGGTGACCGAGGTGTCGCGTGACGAACTCATCAATTTCTCTAGATGCAAGACGCAGCATGTGCGCGCCCTCATCGACCGCAAGATGCTCATGCTCTACCAACGGGAGGTAGGAAGGCTCAACCAAGGGGGAGAGCCCCACCCCGAACACATCAAAAAACTCAGTGCCGGTCAGGCGGAGGCTTACAACAACATCCTCTTCTCTATGCTCCGCAAGAACGTGGTGCTCCTCCATGGGGTTACCTCCAGCGGCAAGACGGAGATTTACATCCACCTCATCCAGAAAATGCTCGACGAGCACAAGCAGGTGCTTTATCTCTTGCCTGAAATCGCCCTCACCGTGCAGATGACACAACGTCTGCGGAAGGTTTTCGGCAGGAGGATGGGCATCTACCATTCCAAATACAGCGATGACGAGCGGGTGGAGATTTGGCGCAAACAATTGTCGGACAATCCCTATGATGTGGTGCTCGGGGCGAGGAGTGCCGTCTTCCTGCCGTTCAAGCGCCTCGGACTGGTCATCGTCGATGAGGAGCATGAGACCTCGTTCAAGCAGCAAGACCCCGCACCGCGCTACCATGCCCGTTCGGTGGCTGTCATGATGGCGGCCAAGGCGGGCGCCAAGACTCTGCTCGGTACGGCGACACCCTCCGTGGAGAGTTACCACAACGCTGTCACGGGGAAATATGGTCTCGTCACCCTCTTTTCCAGATACAGCGACATCCAATTGCCCAAGATCGAGGTAGTGGACATCGCCGACATGCAGCGGCGCAAGATGATGAGCGGACCCTTCTCGCCACCCTTGCTCGCCGCCGTGCGCGAGGCACTCGAAGGGGGAGAGCAGGCCATCCTCTTCCAGAACCGCAGGGGCTTCGCGCCGATGGTGGAGTGCAAGGTCTGCGGATGGGTGCCGCGCTGTCAGAACTGCGACGTGTCGCTCACGCTCCACAGGACGATGAACGTGCTCACCTGCCACTACTGCGGATACACCTACACCGTGCCGGCGCAATGCCCATGTTGCGAGAGCAAGGAGGTGATAGGGAGGGGCTTCGGCACGGAGCGCGTTGAGGATGACATCAGCGCCATCTTCCCCGATGCGCGCATCGCCCGCATGGACCTCGACACCACGCGCAGCCGGTCGGCCTACGCCCGTATCATCAATGATTTCTCGGAGCAACGCACCAACCTGCTCATCGGCACTCAGATGGTGAGCAAAGGGCTCGACTTCGACCATGTCAGCGTGGTGGGCATCCTCAATGCCGACAGCATGCTTCACTATCCCGACTTCCGAGCCGCCGAGCATGCCTTCATGATGATGGCGCAGGTGAGCGGAAGGGCAGGACGTAAAGGCAAGCAAGGCAGGGTCATCCTCCAGACGAAATCGCCGGAACACCCTGTTATCCGCCATGTGGTGGACAACGACTACGAGGAGATGTACCGTGAAGTGATGGAAGAGCGGGAGACATTTTGCTACCCACCCTTCTGCCACATCGTCTATGTCTATGTGAAGCACCGCAACGAGGGCATTGCAGAGTCTGCGGCGATCCTCCTTGGCGGATATCTGCGTCAGAGCTTTGCCCACCGTGTGTTAGGGCCTGACCGACCGGCGGTGGCACGCATCAAGACGCTCTCCATCCGTAAACTTGTCGTCAAGTTGGATAGAGCCATCAGCCTCAGTCAAGCGAAGGCAGCCCTCCGTCGCGCCCAAGCCCTTGTGATGGCCGACAAGCGATACGCCTCTCTCCAAATTTATTTCGATGTCGATCCACTGTAGGTCGTAGACATTGCTGTCCGGCCCTTGTCATGCCTGTATGGCTATGAGGAAATTAAAGATCACACTTATAGCCGAATGAGATAATAAAAGAGGCGTTCTTCCAATCTTTCTCTCCTTCGACGCTCTTATCGTTCACTTTCGTCAGACCATATACGAAACGGGCGTCAAACACAAAGTGGCCCTTGGTCTCGTATGAGATTCCGATGGGAATGCCTACATCAAATCTCTTGCAGTCATCCTTCATGTCGATGGTGGTGGTAAGGGTCGCATCGTGGTTAATGATGGTTTCATCCGTTTTTACCTCAAAGTCGGCATTGAGCATATAGCCCAGTTGCACACCGGTCTTCAGTGCAAGACCTTTGGCCACATAGAAATTGGCGAGAATGGGGAAACGGTAGTAGTCAAGTTTGAACTTAGGGTCCTTCATTTTCACGTTGTCCTCTGTAAAATTCTTCCATCCACCACCTTCCCATGAACGGAGAAGACCTAAGTCGATGCCCAACTTTTTCGAGATCTGATACTCAAACTCGAGTCCCCAGAGTTTTGAAAATTTGGGCTCACTGTCAACTTTTCCTGTTGAAAGAGGGAGGTTCTCCATTCCTGTGAACATGGATGCACCCAAACCATACTTAATCTGCATGGACCATTTGCCTGGGTCATACTGTGCGTTGGCACTCAATGTGGTCACCAACAAAGCGATTGCAAAAAATAATCTTTTCATTTCCAATTTGCTTTTATACATTATATAATAAATATGATAACATATTGTAGTTCCAGCAACTACAATTGTGAAAAGGATTAGCTGTTATCGATTGCAAAAGTAACTAAATTATTTCATTTAGCATGGATAAGAGGCAAAAAAACTCACCGACCTGCCACCTTGCCAATGGCTCTTTTGCGACAGATTCTGCACGGATGCTGCCGTTCTGTCGCAATGGGGGTAGGTGTGTCGCAACGAGTGAGGCCAAAAAGTAGATAAATAATTCCGGGGAGAGAAAAACGGGCATACCTTTGCACCGTCAATCAGACAAAAATGAAGAATTGACAATAACAAAATAATAACAATAAAGAAAAAGAAAACAATGAAAAAAATGGTTTTGGCTGCAACAATGATGATGATGGTTGCAATGAGTGTTTCCGCACAGCGTGAGGTTGGTTCTCTTACCCTTCAGCCCAAATTTGGTGGTAACATTTCCGTGGTTTTTATGGATGACAAGAATCTCGACTATGAGAGAGCAGGTGGAATGGTCGCCGGTGCCGAACTCGAATACAGAATGGCAAAGTGGTTCGCTCTCTCAGCAGGAGCGATGTATTCCCAGGAGGGCGGCAAGACAAAGATCAAGGACCTAAATGTGATGGAGAAAGTCAACCTTGACTACATTACTGTCCCTGTCATGGCCAATTTCTACGTATGGAAAGGACTTGCTCTGAAGGTGGGTATTGAACCTGCGTTCAAGATGCACGAGAAATATGATGTCCCCGCCAGTCTCACCGGAACGAAGTATATGTTTGGTGAAGCCAAGAGTTTCGACCTCAGGACACCGATAGGTATCTCATACGACTTTGGCGGCCTCACGCTAGACCTTCGCCTCAACGCAGGCAGAACCAAGGTCATGAAAGACAAAGATTTCATCAATGGAAGCGGTCAGCTGACTGTCGGTTACAAGTTCGCCCTGAAATAAGATAATACCGTATCCCATCAACAATCCCCTGCCATCACTCTGGCAGGGGATTGTCTTTATGTCGATTTCTTATGCGACAAAGCAAAAGTTCGTCCTCATTGTTTATTTTTTCAGAAGCTTATAGTATTCTGCGGCACCAAGCAGGAAACAACCGAGACCGTAGTCCTCGAAATCGGGCACCTTGGTGTAGGTGACGGGCTGGCCTGCCGAGGGGTCTTTGCCAGTGCCTTGCACATAGCCTAAGAATCCGTCAGGATGCAGGCAGTCGCGCACCATCGCGTTCCAGGCGCGGTCGCAAGCTCCCTGGTATTTCTTCGCTTTGAGAATCTTGTTATTGATACCCCAGCTCATGCCATAGAGGAAGAGAGCGGTGCCGGTGAGTTCCTTGCCTCCGTAGGTGACGGGAGAGACGAGAGAGGGATTCCATAGTCCGTCTTCACGCTGGCATTTCAGCAGAGCCTCACTCATGAGGATGAAGTCCTTTTTCAGCCGCTTGTAGTATTTGTCCTTCGGACCGATGTCACTCATCACCCTCACCAGGGCAGCATACACCCATCCGCTGCCACGGCTCCAGTAACAGTTCTGACCGTCGCTCTCTTTGTAGGGCGGCACATAGTCGGCATCGCGCCACCACAGTCCCTCTGCAGTGTTGAACAATCCACCGCCGCAGGTGTCGCGGCTCCAGGTGTACATCTTCATTGCATGGTCGAGGTAGCGCCGCTCGCCGGTAGCCTTGTAGAAATGGCTGTAGACAGGCATGGCCATCTGGATGGCGTCAATCCAGGTCCAGTAGCCCAGTGTTCCAGAGGCCATCTGCAAATCGAGGTTCTCACGCACATGAGTGATCATGCGAGCGTCTTTTGTCATCATATACCGCTCCAGATAGGTCTGTGCACAGCATTGATCATCAGCATCGGTTGTCTTGATGCCGTTGCGCGGTGTCCATTGGTGGAAGTTGGCCCATCGGTCGGTGTAGTCGATGTATGCAGGGTTGCTGTCGATGCCATAGAGCGCCATGAGTCCCTCATAATAGACAGCACGTGTCCACAAGCTACTTGGCCGGATGCGGTTGACGTTGGTGGGTACTGTGGGGTCAGCATACTTGGTCATGAAATACTTGTTGGCAAGTTGGGCTGCAGCCAGCACGTCGCTGGCACTGGTTGATTGGGCGGAGGTTCCTGTGGTGAGCAGGACCATAGCCATGAGAAAGATGACTTTTTTCATAGAATCCTTTTTGTTACGGCAAAAATATGGGAAAAATGTGATTTACATGTGGTTTTATCGTACATTTTATCGGTATTTTTGTATGAAATCAGCATATGAAGTCGTCTGATGCCTTCATGATGGGTCATTGACGGCTGATGATGTCGTCGTAGCGCAGCAAGTAGGTGTCGTACTGTGTCTCGAACGGATGGTAGGGTGCCGGAACCGACTGAGGAGCTGTGAAGAGGCAGCGCAACAACTCCGGAATGTGGCTGGCATCGATGCGGCAGAGATAGAAATCGCCGCTCACGCTGCCTATTTTGTTAGCCATGACAGGGAAGGCTGTCCTTGCGAATTTGGGACCTTCTCCTGAAACGGCGGCATTGCAGCTCACCACAATGCCTCGGTCGGTTTGTTCAAAACTGATGTTTCCTTGGTGACAGAAAATGAGCAAGCCATTGCCCTCGCTGTCGGTGAGCCATGCAACATCCACTCCCATCCTATTACCCTCGAAATAAAGGTCATCCTTGTGCAACGCCCAGAATCCGTATTGTCCGGTTCGGAATCGTCCTGGGTAAGTAGGCATGACGCCCTTGCCAATCCATTGCACACGGTCTATCTTGTCATTGAGCAAGAAGGCAAGACCCAGTTCAGACAAGAAGGTATCGGTGGTGTCGGGTGTGAGGGTGAAGGTGATGTGTGTGGCAGGACCGTTGATTTCCGTATGTATGTCCGTGGCGATGGGCCCTGCTGAGCGTCCATCGGCAGAGAGTTCAAGCAGATAGCGCTCCAATCGTTTGTCACCCACTTTGAGGCGTTCGGCCATCGTGGCTTTTCTGCCGGCGCGCACCAGGATGTCGCTCTGCATCATAGTCATCGGGTCGCCATTCTCCTGTGGCAGTCCGGCAAGCAACCGTGGTGTCAAGTCGGTAGGATTGACGGGTATCGCTTGATGCAGGAATGTCCTGCCCTGCGTGTCGGAGATATCGAGGCGAAGCAAGCAGATGCGGTTGGCACTAGGCTCATGGGGCAGTGTCAGCTCGTAATTGGCTGTTTGGTGGGGCATGCAGTAGGGTGAGAAGGCACCTTGGGCGATGGTGTCACGGTCTTCGGTGAAAGTCCAGCGGAATGTGACCCTATCCTTGAGGTTAAGGAAGTCGAAACGGTTGGCCACATGCAGGGACAGCGAGGCTCCCTTGGAAGTCAGGATGCTATCGGTGACAAAGGCCTGTGCATAGTTGTGCTGCAGTTCATAGTAATTGGGCAGTGGTGTGCGGTCGGCATACAGCAGACCGTCTGTGCCCTTATTGCCATACATCTCGAAGCCGCCTTCCTGCGAAGTGAACACTCTTTCCTCATATCCGTATCTGTCGGTCAGGTGGGTCTGGAAAGGCATGCCTTGGTCGGTCCATTCCCACA
The DNA here is from genome assembly GCA_947306845.1 of uncultured Prevotellaceae bacterium. The sequence goes on along the minus strand of CAMZHP010000066.1, from coordinate 2,751 downwards.
CCGAGCCTCCTGCGATGCAAGGCGTGCGCTCGATGATTTCCCACTGTCGGTCGTGGTCTTCCAGCGAGATGCCCAGTGAGTGACAGTATTCGGTAAAGATGACCGGGCGGTCGGCATTCTGGTAGAATCCGGCTATCTGCGAGGTTGTGGGGTAATGCGGGGCATAGATGTCGGCCACTTTGGGGAAGTCGTAGTTGAATCTCCGGAAATAGGAACCAACCTGCGGATAGCAGATGGGGCGCGACGGGTCGAGGTCGCGTTTCACATATTCGCCGAGTCTTTGGCAGATGTCTGTCAGCGGGTTCTCATTCCCAAGACTCCATATCAGCACAGAGGGATGGTTCTTGTCGCGGCGGATGGTGGCCTGCGCCCGCCTCTGCAAGACAGGATAGAAATCTTCTCTGCTCAGGTTCTTGTCGCCATAGCCGAAAGGTACTTCGTCGATGATGTAGAAGCCTAGAGAGTCAGCCAGTTCATAGAAGCGCGGTTCGCGGGGATAGTGCGACGTGCGGATGTAGTTGACCGAGGCCTCTTTCATCAAGCGCATGTCCTTGAGAGTCAGTTCTTCACTGATGACCTTCACTGTCTTGGGATCGGTGGCATGGCTTGTCACGCCTCTGAGTTTGATGGGCTGTCCGTTGAGTTTGAGGATGTTGCCGTCGATGGTGAGTTCGCGGAAGCCGAATTTGTGCTCAAAGGTCTGTATGGTCTTGTTTTTCTGAATCAGTCTCGTACGCAGTGTATACAGATAAGGAGTTTCTGCCGACCACAGATGCGGGTGTTCCACTTTGGTGTTTCCCACGACCTTTCCCTGTGCGTCAAGTATTTCATGCACCACAGAGATTTGCTTGTTGGCATTCGCAATCTTCGTGTCAACACTCACCTCTCCCGTGTTTTTAGTCGTGATGGTGAGGTCCGAGAGATGGGTCTCAGGTACTGCCATCAGTGTTACGTCGCGGAAGATGCCGTTAGGTGCCCAGTCATCGTTGTAGTCAAAATCACTACACGAAAACTGCGAGATGACACGCATCGCCAGTTCCTGTTCTCCCCACCCCGTGTTCCTTGCTTTGGATGGGTGGGGAACAAGGCAGTCGGTGATATCGAACAAAGCCGTGTTGTAGCCAGAAAACCATGAGCCAGCCTTTTTGCCATTCACCCACAGGACATAGCCGTAGAGAACACCATCGAACCTCAGCACAATACGCATTCCCTTCCATTCGGCAGGAACAGAGAAGGTGGTGCGATAATACCCTGTCAGAGGGTCGGGACTGTCGTATTTGGGCTGACAGAAACCATAGGCCTCCCAACAACCCGGTACAGGAATCTTCTTCCATGTACTATCCTCGGTTGGCACAGAACAGAAATTATTATTCAATTCATTCTCTTCGCTGATGGTGATGCCCTCCTCCACTTTCAGGCTCCACTCACCATTAAGTGATTTCTTCATCGCAGGGTCGGTCACAGGCAGGATACCTTGAAAAGCATCCTGTGCTGCCACGCCGACAGACGACAAAAGGCAAACAATAAAGAATAGACTCAGCAGACGCACTATCTTCATAACAAATCTTCTATTCTCAATTTTCAATCTTCAATCTTTTTATATTTCAGGTCGATTTTCGTATATTTTCGCTCTTTTTGGTTGTTCCAGTGCTCCATCAACCCGAGTGGCGCTGTCAGCGGCTTTCCATCCTGCTTATAAACCGTTCCGCTGGGGGTATTGGGAATGCTGGCTGCCTCGCGCAAGTACTCATCACAATAGTTGAGACTGCCGAACTCCGGCCATTCACCGATGATGATGTCCATGGCAACGGCATCGCAGGCTAGTTCGTCCTGGGAGACAATCAGAGAACATGCCCAGTCGCCGTTGAAGGGTTCCTTCATCCACTTGGGGTTGGGTGCCCCGTTGACATCGCGTGAGCCATAAGTGCCATCTATCAGATAGAACAGCGCTTTCTGCCCCATGTCCTTATGAGCGATCCAGTCCACGAAAGTCTTATAGCCTGGTTTCCCATGTCGTTTGTCCTGACTGACGTTATTGTGCGCATTCTGTCGCCAGAGCAGGTTGATGTCCGTCGCGCCATACCAGTTCTTGGCTGTCAGCGTCACTCCGGGACCAGAGTGTGTTTTCAGAAGGGCAGAATTGATGAGATAGTCGGCATCGACGATGCATTTGGCCAATCCCCGTGCCATCTTGCCATTGTCGGTGCTGTAAACAATCTGCTCAGGATAGTACTCGCACTTCTCGCGTCCGTCACCGCCGATATTGTCTATCATGCGTACTTGCGGGAACTCCCTTCTCACTTTATTGAAGATAGAGTCGGTGATGGCACGGCTGGGTTCACAGAGCACGATGTCCTGCTGCCGCACCCCCGCATCGTGCACCATTGAGCGCACCAGTGCGAGAGTGACGCAAGGTGACGAGTTCAATTCGATAGTGTCGTGGTGAGTGATGGCATTGTTCATATTCAGTTTCACAGCAATCATCTCACCTCGTTTATAGCCTCGGTTACCCCGTCCGTGAGTCTTGTTGAAATGTTTGAACAAAGCTTTCCATGCCTTTTGGGGAGTTGTCTCACCCGTCATTTGCATCACAGCCTCAGGTATCATCCTATCCGCCTTTGCCTGATCGTTCCAACGGTCCTCCACCCAAAGGCCTGTCTTGCCGTCCCATTGAGCAACCCCCGGGGCATGGATCCACGCCACACGTCCCGGATGGATGCCACGCCCGATGCCTATAGGTTGATTGGGACC
>CAMZHP010000065.1 GCA_947306845.1 uncultured Prevotellaceae bacterium | reverse complement strand
ACTGGGGTGTGGGCGAATGGAAGAGCCATGAGTTCGACATCCTCGTCGATGATGTGTTGGTGAAGGAGGTGAACAACACGGGCAAATACCGCATCTCAGAGTTCAAATATGAAACCTATCCCATACCTGCCGAACTGCTCAAGGGCAAGTCACAAGTACGGGTGAAGTTCGTGGCCAAACCCCGCAAGCAGATTGGAGAAATCTACGAGGTGAGACTGGTGAAAGATGAAAGATGAAGGATGAAGGATGAAAGATGAAGGATACTAACAAGTTGCTATTGTTGAATTAAAAATCAAAAACGAAATCGGGTGTCAGTGAATGCTGACACCCGATATTTTTTGATGATTGGTCAGATGCCGAGCGCCTCTTTCCACTTGATGTAGTTTTCGCGCTCAACGCTGTCCATCTTCTCGTCGGTTGCGATGACCTTGAGGATGAACTGGCTGATGGTGAAGAGGATAGCCTTGCGCTCATCGGCATTGAATCCCTCCACCAGATGTTTGGTGTCCTCGATGATGCCATCGACCGTGTACTTATGGTTGAGTGTGTCCTTCACGTCATCTTTCAGTTCATCATTGATTTCGCCCACCTCGAGAATGCCCTCAAGGAAAGCATCGATGAAATGGCGCTCCCGCTGTTCGAAATCGCCGTCGCAATTGGCGAAGAACAACCCTGCTTTTGCCATCAGTTTTATGGTTTCAATTACTTTTTCCATGGAATTTTCTTATTTGATTTGGTGTTTTGATGTTAAAGATATGAGAAGTTAAGGCATTACTCCTGCAAGAAAGAGTTGGGAGCCTGTCAGATGGCTTTCCCTGCCAGACCGATTGTCTTGAGCACGCTCTCTGCCAATCCGCCGAGATTGCCCATGTCGATGCCCAGTTTTCCAAAGATGCTGCCCAGTCCGCCGGCATCCTGTGCCTGCTGTTCCTTTTTCTTGGCCTTTTTCTTGGCAGAAGTAGTCTGGGTGGTAGTCTCTGCCGGTTCATCCACATCGAAACCAGCCTTTTTCTTCATTTCCCTGACGATGTCATTCATGCTGCTGCCCTCCCGCTGAGCGGAAGAGGAGGTTTGGTTGGCCGAAGAGTTGGTCTGTTTGGTGGACGCCTTTCCGCCCATCTGCCTGCGCAGTTCTTCTGCCACATCACTCAGACCGCCAGAGGAGGAACGCCCTGTCGTGGTCGTACTGCCAGCAGACTGTCCGCCGCCCATCTTCTTTCGGATTTCCCTGACCACGTCGCCCATGCCTCCTGAGGATTCAGAAGAGGAGGTAGATGGAGAGGAAGAGGAGCCACCGCCCATCTGCTCTTGCACAGATTTGATGATGTCTTCCAGTCCGCCACCGGAACTGCCTTTCGACGACCCACCGCCGCCGAGGACCGAACCGAGCACTTCGCCCAGTCCGCCTTTTACGATTTCTTCAAAAAAACTTCCCATAAGATAAAATTTTATAATTGGAGATTAGGAGATCAGAAGTGTAGGAGATTAGGAGTGTAGGAGTGTAGACAATAGTCCTTTTGTAGGGGTTGCGTCGAAAACGCAACATACGGAGAAGCGATTCTTCACTCTTCACTCTTCACTTTTTCTTAATTTGTTTTATAGACATAGTCAAGAGCCGCGCCGATGGCCGTGCAGAACTGTGAGTACTTGGGGATGTGGAAACGTACGTTGTAAAGGCCCTCCATCATGGGGAACACATCTGGGCACTGCGGCAGCAAGGTGAGGTTACCAATCAAAACGAACTGTGTGATATCGCTGTTGAGTGCCGAGAGCACAGCCGCGCTTCCGATGGTCTGCAGGACGGTGTGGATGAGGCCCACGGCGACATCCTCCTTGCGGGCATCCGTCTTCGCCTTGCCAAAGAGAGAGGCAGTGACATCCATCGGCAATCCGGGCAGCGGATGTGCGCTGATGTCGCCAATCGACAGGTCGATGTTGGAGATATCGCCCTTCTTGGCCAGTTCGGCCACCTGGTTGATGTCAGACGTCTGGAGCAAGATGCGGGAGAGGCCAGCCAATGTGCCGCCACCCATACTGATGCCACCGATATGGCGAATGTCGTCACCGTCGCACAGCACCAATGAGGTACCGGTGCCCATACTCACCACGATGATGCGGTCGAGACCCGACTCAAAACGGGCACCCAGTCCGTCGGCCACGAACTCATCCGCCTTTGAAGTGGGCAGCCCATAGACAGGTTTTTCTATATAGGCGCTTCCCACACCGGTGAGCACCACCTGCTCCACATCAGAAAGATCGACTTGATTTTCATAGAGATACTTACCAAATGCTCCATAGAGCGAAGTGACTGGGTCGGCAGCCGTGATGCGCATGGGTGAAATAACCTGCATGTCTCTCACACCCACAATCTTGGTCGTGCTGATACCCACATCAATTCCAATTACAATTCCCATAAGACTATGTTTTTTCAGGTAAAATAATAATGCGCCACGAAGTTACGAAAAAAACTGAGCGATTTGTTAAAATATATTATAAAAATGCTTAAATGTGTAAAGTATTCAACATTTATAAGTATTTTTGCCTAAAATCATTGAAAAACGATATTATTAACCTCAAACATTTGAACACTATGACGTACAAGATTGTAGACATTGAGGGCATTGGCCCCGTTTATGCAGAAAAACTCATTGCCGCCGGCATCAACACCGATGCAGACCTTCTTGAGAAATGTGCCAAACCGGCAGGACGCAAAGAATTGGCAGAGGCCACCGGCATCTCACCCAAGCTCATCCTTACCTGGACCAATCACTGCGACCTGATGCGTATCAACGGTGTGGGACCGCAATTCTCCGAACTCCTCGAAGCAGCTGGCGTTGACACTGTGAAGGAATTCCGCAACCGCAATGCAGCCAATCTTCAGGCCAAGCTGGAGGAAGTGAATGCAGAGAAGAACCTCACCAACCGTGTTCCCAGCCTCAAGGAGGTGGAGAAGATGATTGAGCAAGCCAAGGAACTTCCCCCAATGATGGAATACTAAAACATCCTCTTTTAGAGAGCAATGCTCGTAACCATCCACCATTACGAGCCATTCCTTCCCCTCTCCCATGGCATTGAGAGGGGATTTTTTTGTGGGAGCAGTTGCTAATGAAAAAAAATCGTCGTAATTTTTGTAAGTTCACATAATTGCACTATCTTTGCAGATGGAAAGGTTCGCTATGCGCGATGAAAAAGGGAATGGGGTGTGAATCCCCGACTGTCCCGCAGCTGTGAGTTCCTTTATCGCTTCAGGCTCAACGCCACTGCCCTTAGGGCGGGAAGGTGCCTGCAAGTGGAACGAAGTCAGAAGACCTGCCTTTTCTGAGGCTCCGGAAGCCTGCTGATTCTCTCGATGCAAGGGATGAGGCGAAATGAATGAAATGTTATGACCATCCGCCCATGAAGTGTTTCATGTGGTGGCCGCTCCTGATACATTGGCAGTGTGTCATCTGTCCTTTGGCGCACGCTTTGGCATCGAAGGGAGTATCAATGATTATTCAACCGAAGTGTATTATATAAGTTTTCAACAGGGGGAGCGGTGCCGTGAGGCATCGCTTTCTTTAGTTCATCGTGCATAGTTTATAGTTAAAAGCTCCTTAAAGATTCGTTATTCTCATCGGAAAGGCTTAATTTTGCTTTTCAATTGCGAATGACATGAGCAACGTGATAAAAAAGACAGCCAAGGTATTGCTTCCTCTCTTGCTGGGAGGTGCCATTCTCTATTGGATGTACCGCGATTTTGATTTCCAGCAAATTGATCATGCCATGCGGCATGAGATGAACTGGACATGGATGCTGCTCTCCCTGCCATTCGGCATCACGGCACAGTTGTTCAGAGGCATGCGCTGGCGGCAGGCCCTTACCCCCATAGGCGAGCACGCCCGGCTCAGCACTTCGGTGTACGCCATTTTTCTGAGTTACGCCACCAGTCTGGTCATCCCCCGCGTGGGTGAGTTTATCCGCTGCGGTGTGCTCAAGCGCCATGATGGCGTGAATTTCGCCAAGTCGCTCGGCACGGTGGTCACGGAGCGAGCCATAGACAGCATTGTCGTGCTGGTCATCACTGGCATCACCCTGTTGCTGCAACTGCCCGTTTTCATCCATTTCTTCAACACCACCGGCACACGTCTCGACAGTTTTCTCAGCCAGTTCACCACCACTGGTTACCTGGTCACCCTCATCTGCCTTATCGCAGCCTGCATCCTCGTATGGATACTGATGCAGCAGATGCGTATAGGCCATAAGGTGAAGGACACCGCGAGCAACCTCTGGCAAGGCATTATCTCGCTCCGGGGAGTTGACAACATTCCCCTCTACCTATTTTATACCATCGGCATCTGGCTGAGCTACTTCATCCATTTCTACCTGACCTTCTACTGCTTTGAGGAGACCGCCCACCTCGGCATCAACTGCGCCTTGGTGTCCTTCGTTGTGGGCAGCATCGCCGTCATCGTGCCCACCCCCAACGGAGCCGGCCCATGGCATTTCTCTGTAAAGACGATGCTCATTCTCTACGGAGTGGAGAGCAATCTCGCCCTGGTGTTTGTCCTCATCGTGCACACGGTGCAGACGGCACTCGTCGTCCTGCTCGGCATATATGGTTGGATGGCACTTTCTTTGAGAGTGAAGAGTAAAGAGTGAAGAGTGAAGAATGAAGATTGAAGATTGAAAATTGGAGATGAGAAAACTATCGGAAGACAGAGGTAATATCAAATATAAATTGTAATTTTGCCTAACAAATGGAAAACCTTAACCCTAACAATTATGAGTGAAATCAAAAATCTGCAACCTACCTGCATCTGGAAAAACTTCCATGCACTAACCCAAGTACCCCGTCCTTCAGGACATCTGGAGAAAATACAGCAATTCCTGCTCGACTTCGCCGCCAGCGTCGGTGTCGAGGCATTCAAGGACCCCGCAGGCAACATCGTCATGCGCAAACCCGCCACGCCGGGAATGGAGAACCGCAAGGGAGTCATCCTGCAGGCACACATGGACATGGTGCCCCAGAAAAGTCCCGAGAGCACACATAACTTCGTGACCGACCCCATCGAACCTTGGATTGACGGCGACTGGGTGAAGGCCCGTGGCACGACACTGGGTGCCGACAACGGCATGGGTGTGGCAGCCATCATGGCTGTGATGGAAGCCAAGGACATGAAACATGGCCCCATCGACGCGCTCATCACCGCCGATGAAGAGACTGGCATGTTTGGTGCCAACGACCTGCCCGAGAATGAACTGCAAGGCGACATCCTCCTTAACCTTGACTCAGAGACTTGGGGCAAGTTTGTTATCGGTAGTGCTGGTGGCATCGACGTCACCGCCACCTTGGAATATAAAGAGGTGGAGACCGACCCCGAGGACAAGGCTGTCCGCGTGACGCTGAAAGGATTCCGCGGCGGTCACTCCGGTTTGGAAATCCATGAAGGCCGTGCCAACGCCAACAAGCAGATGGTACGTTTCGTCAGAGAGGCCATCGAGGAGTGTGAGGCACGCCTTGCCACCTGGCATGGCGGCAACATGCGCAATGCCATCCCCTTCAAGGCCGAGGTGGTGCTCACCCTGCCCGCAGAGAACGTGGATGCACTGAAAGAGTTGGTGGCAGACTGGAAAGCCGACTTTGAGGACCAGTTCAAGAACATCGAGAGTGGCATCGAGATGTATGTTGAGGAAGTGGAAACGCCCAAGATGGAAGTGCCTGTTGAGATACAAGACAACCTGGTGAATGCCATCTATGCCTGCCACGACGGCGTCATCCGCATGATTCCCTCCTACCCCACTGTGGTGGAGACCTCTTCCAACCTTGCCATCATCGACATCGAAGGCGGTCGTGCAGCCTTGAAGATCCTTGCCCGCTCATCGCGTGAGGACATGAAGGACTACATCGTCAAGACATTGGAGAGTTGCTTCAGCATGGCCGGCATGCGTGTGGAGACCGCAGGCAGTTATGGCGGATGGGATCCCAATCCCGACAGCGAGATACTGCATCACCTGATGGCCATCTACAAGGAACTCAATGGTGAGGAAGGCATCATCCAAGTGGACCATGCAGGATTGGAGTGCTCCGTTATCCTGGGCAAATATCCTCATCTTGACGTGGTCTCATTAGGACCCACTATGCGCAGCCCGCATACCACCAGCGAGCGCTGCTACATCCCCAGCATCGCTCCTTTCTGGGCACTGCTCAAGAAAGGATTGGAGGAGATTCCTCTGAAATAAACAACGGATATGAAAAAGCCCCCTCAGCCGAGGGGGCTTTTTCATATAGTCACTTGACTTGTACTTGTGTTACTCTTCGCCTGAATCACCGGCATTGTTCTCTGTCTCGGCTTCCGCCTCGGCATCAATAGCCTTGATCTTCTGTCTGACGAGTTCCAGCTCGTCCTTCAGTTTCTGCACCTTGCGGTTCATCTCATCGATCAGGCTGCTGCCCTTCTTGCTGGAAACACTCAGGAAACCGAGGTTGTTCTCGTAAGTCTGGATCTCCTGTTTGAGACTATCATAACGGCGCAACAGGCGTGTACGCTCATTGTCAAGGGCACCGGCACCCTTCTCTGCCACGTTGTGCAGATTGTTGCGGTAGTTGTCGAGACGACGACGGGTGATGGAGACATTCAGTTCCTTATAGAGTCTGTCGAGCACCTCTCTGTATTCCTTGAACAGCTTATCCTTGTCGCGGAAAGGCACATGGCCGATGGAGTTGTATTCATCGACGAGCGTCTGGACTGCCTCCTGCAGGTCATCGACAGGCTCATCTGCAATGGCCTTCAGCCTTGCGATGACATCACGCTTCTTGGCCAGGTTCTCGCGCTCCTCACCCCTTGTTCCTGCCGTGGCAGCATTGCGTGCCTCGAAGAACTTGTTGCAAGCGCCGAGGAATTCAGCCCACAGCTGGTCACCCAGTTTCTTGGGCACCATACCGATGGTCTTCCACTCACGCTGCAGTTGTGTCAGTTTGTCAGCAGTAGCTTTCCAGTCTGTGCTGTCCTGAAGAGCCTTGGCCTGCTCTACCAATGCGCGTTTTTTCTCTGCATTCTCTGCGAAACGGCTCTTCATCTCGCGGAAGAACTGGGTCTTGCGCCCGAAGAAATCGTCGCATGCTGCACGGAAACGCTCAAAGATTTTCACATTCATTTTCTGCGGTGCAAACCCAATGGTCTTCCATTCAGCCTGCAAGGCAATGATCTCACGGGTGTGACGCTCCCAGTCGGCAGCTCCCTTGTTCTCCTCCTTGGCGATGGCCTCCAACTTCTCGCAAAGTTCGGTCTTTCGGGCCAGATTCTCCTCCTCACGTGAACGGAGATTCTCGAAATGCTGCTGATGGCGCTTGTTGATGACCGTGGAAGCAGCCTTGAAGCGCGACCACATCTGCTCGCGGAATTCCTTGGCCACAGGTCCTGCCTCACGATACTGCTGATGCAGCTCCTGCAACTGATGGAAGGCACTGATCACATCAGGTTCCTCTGCCAGTTTCTCCGCAGCTTCGCAAAGCTTGGTCTTAATCTCGAGATTCTTGCGGAAGTCATACTCACGGGCCTCACTATTAAGGCGGATCTGGTCGTAGAACTGCTCCACGTAATATTGGTAGGTTTTCCAAAGCTCACTGGCACGCTCTGCCGGCACAGCTTTGATCTCCCTCCACTCTGTCTGAAGGCGCTTGAACTCCTGATATGCCCTATTGGCACTCTCAGGCGAGCCTACCATCGTCTTGATGCGCTCTATAATCTCAAGCTTTCTCTTGAGATTGTCGGCTTTTTCCTTTTCCATTTCCTGGAAAACGCGCGACCTCTTCTCCTTGATGAGTCCCATCTCGGCCTTGAACTTCTCCTCATCCTCATCGGGAACAATTTGGTACTTCTCAGGATCGCCACCTCCATCAATATAGGCTTTCAGAGCCTCCTCACGGTCAGCCACCAACAATTTGTAGAAGATTGTCTTGAGCAGGTCTATCTCATCTTTGGCTGGTGTTTCCTCCCCATGAGCCAATTCCGTCACTCTTTCAAGCACTTCTTTCTTGGTTTTGTACACTTTCTTGGGAGCAGGTTCCTCAGCTGCAGGTGCAGGTTCCTCGACGGGAGCAGATTCCTCGGCGGGAGCAGGTTCCTCAACAGGAGCAGGTTCCTCGGCTGCGGGAGTTGGTTCCTCGGCAGGAGTTTCCTCTACGGGCAAAGCCTCCTCAACAGGAGCGCCAGCCTCTGCACTGTCCACTTGAGCGGGAACCTCAGTCTCGGTTGCTTCCACGGCACCATTAGGGTTTTCCACTACGCCATTCTCTTCTACGGGGTTGCCCTGTACTTGGGCATTGTCTTGAGAGTCCATCATTTCACAATTAGGTTTATGATTCGATTGTTCACATTTATCAAAATGCAAACTTATAAAAAACAATTGGAAAATCCTAATTAAATTTTAATTTTTTTAAAAAAAACTATCAAATCAGTCGTTTGTGTCTGAAAAGCCACCAAATTAATCCTGATACTGCAATGGAAATAATGAGTGCGATAGGGAATCCCACCTGCAGATTCTCCATGCCGTTGATCAGGTTCATGCCGAAGAAGCTGGCGATGAGCGTGGGGAACATCATGATGATGGTCACAGACGTAAGGGTACGCATCACCGTGTTCATATTATTGTTGATGATGCTGGAATAAGTATCCATGGTCGACTCCAAGATGTCGGAATAGATGTTGGTGGTTTCCCTCGCCTGCGTCATCTCGATGTTGACATCCTCAATCATGTCTGCATCCAACTCATCAATTTGCAACTTGAACTTCAGCTTGGCCAGGAGATTTTCGTTTCCTCTGATGGAAGTGGCGAAATAAGTGAGTGAGTCTTGCAGCCTGCTCAGTCCGATAAGCGACTCATTGTTCACCTCCTTGTCCAGATTGCGCTTGGCTTTCTCTATAAGGCTGTTGATTTGCTTGAGTCGCTTGAGGTACCACACCGCCGAAGAAAGGAAAATGCGGAAGATCATATCGACGTAGTCGGTGAATCCCACTCCCCTTTTTTGCTGATAGCTGACGAAGTCGATCATCATGTTGGTCTCGTAATAACAAACAGTGATGGTGACGTCTCTTTTATGGATGATGCCGAGCGGAACGGTGGTGTAAGGTGTTCTTGACCTGATTTCCTTGACATAGGGGATGCGGAGGATGATGAGCATCCAACCGTCGTCGTACTCATAGCGCGCCCTCTCATCGGCATCACTGATGTCGGTGAGGAAATAATCAGGGATTTTGTATTCGTTCTCCAGATGCTGGCGGTCCTCGTCCGTGGGGCAAGTCACCTGAATCCAGCAGTTAGGCTGCCACTCTTTGAGCAGCGTCAGGCCCTCATTATAGTTCCAGTATGTTCTCATCTGTTGTTCCTCCGCGTTTTTAGCGTGGTGAAATAAACTCAAGGCGCGAGGATCAACAGCTTTGTCGTCTCACGCCTGCGCAATCAAATATTCCGCCGGGTAGTCGTCCATAAATGTTAAAAAATTAGATTACTTTTACAGAAATGGGACATGCCCATTTCCTTTATTGGGTGCAAAGATAGGGATTATTTCGAAAACATCAAAACTTTGTCGCCAAAAAGTTTTTCAGAAAGCCAGTCTGAGTCCGATGTCATTGGTGAAGATGGAATGGGTGGCTCCCCTTCTGTCAGACACTCTCAGATGGGTAGCGAAGTCGAGAAAGCCTCCGCCCCGTCTCACCCTCACGTTGGACTCATTTTCTCCGTCAGCGCCCAGTGCGTAAGGTTTCCAGACATCCTCGCACCACTCCTCCACGTTGCCGCTCATGTCAAAGATTCCCAACTCATTGGGGGCTTTGGTCGCCACCTCATGCGAGTGGTTTCCGCTGTTGTTGCAATACCATGCCACAGCCTCATAGTCATCGCTTCCGGCATATTTGGGGTGCTTGCTCCGTTCACCTCCCCGTGCGGCATATTCCCATTCCGCCTCTGAAGGCAGTCTGAAATGTATGCCTGTAAAGAACTCCAGTTTCATCATAAACAAATCGATATCCCGGTATCTGATGCTTTCGACAGGAAGTTTAGCCCCTTTGAAATGTGAAGGGTTGTATCCCATGACTGCCTCCCAAAGTTCCTGCGTCACCTCAGTCTCAGCGATATAGAAGTCAGACACTTCCACCTCATGTGCGGGGCGCTCGTCATCACCAGCCTCCTCTCCTTGTTCATCTGTGGCACCCATGATGTAACGTCCACCCCTCACCCTCACCATGCGGAAGGTGATGCCCTCTACCTTGAAGGTCTCAACATTTCCGCCCGACAAGGCTTTTCCTCCCGGATATGTTTTCCGTCCAGCCAAGGCTTTCCCTTCTGTCAAGGCTTTCCCTTCTGTCACACGTTGAGCAGGCAACGGCTTGCTCGCGGGCACCTCATGGATGACAGGCACCTCATGAACAACGGGCACCTCATGGATGACAGGGAATGAGGAAGGTTTAGGCATGGTCTGGTTGTACTCACCCTGGGGAATGACAGGACGCAATTTCACCTGACCCCGTATCTGCGATGGCATCATCACAGCCGCCATAGCCAGGCAAAAGGAAAAGAGGATTCTTGACTGATGAATCATAACTTGTTCTAGATGTTTTTAGGTGTCAATGTGGCCACAACATATTCCGACTGTGTACCTATGCGGAACTTACCGCCCCAGATGCCGAGTCCCGAACTGACATAGAATTGGGCATTTCCGCGCTTCCATGGTCCGAAAGAACATTCATAGATAGCATCGGTAATCCATGATATCGGCCACACCTGTCCGCGGTGGGTATGTCCGCTCAATTGAAAGTCCACCTTTGCCTGTTCGGCGCGCTCCAACTCATAAGGCTGGTGGTCGAGCACGATGGTATAGGTACTGTCAGGAGCATTTCCCACCAACTTGTCCAAAGGATTCCGCGACGGATTGGTGCGGTCGTCCCGTCCCACGATGGTGATCACGCTGTCGACCATTTCGGACTCATCCTTCAGCAGGCGTATGCCTGCCTCCTTATAAAATAGCCTGGCCGCCGGAACCTGACTGTAATATTCATGATTGCCCAGACATGCGTACACTGGGGCTTTGAGTCTCCTGAACTCCTCTGCCATCTTCTCCTCTCTGATAGGCCTCATGCTCATGTCGATGATGTCACCCGCTACCAGGATGAAGTCGGGCTGCTCCGCGTTGATGAGGTCTATCCAGCGTGCCAGTTCCGCCCGACGGTTATGATAGCCAATATGCAAGTCACTGACCATGACTATTTTGTATTCCCTTTCGATAGGCTTTTCTGTGGTGAGCTGCAGGGGCACGCGCACCTTGTGGCGGTATTTTATGTTTCCTCCAACAAAAACCACTGTCAGAATGACAAGAATGGACAATGTGGAGACCCAACTCTCATGAAACAGGCTGCGAGGCAACAAATGGCAACACCTCGCCACGTCCATGAGGAAGAACACCAAGACAAGATAAAGCAATACGATGATGGATGACGTGGAGATTTCATACATCACGGAAGCCATGTTCAGCGGCATCTTGTCAAGCCCTCCTCCGATGAAAAAGAACATGGAAACAAGGATGGCTGCCAACAGCAGCACCGCGAGCCATTTCAACGGCTTGGCGAATGGAAGCACGCACCATACATGCCACAAGACATAGCCCAAGGCACCCAGTACAAGCAAGAGGAAGAAGATGAACATAACCCGCATGAGTTAGAAGAGGGAGAGGGTGTAGAGATAGATGACGGCGGCGGGAATCGCCATGAGCGACGAGTCGAAGCGGTCGAGCATTCCTCCGTGTCCAGGCAAGATATTTCCGCTGTCCTTCACACCCAAAGTCCGTTTGAAGAGCGACTCCACAAGATCTCCTAGGGTACCGAAAACCACGACTACCAGACCGAGTCCCATCCATACGGGAACCGACAGCGAGTGTGTCTCACCGCCAGTGAGCCATCCGATGACAGCTGCTGCCACAAGCACGAGCAATCCTCCGCCCACAGAGCCCTCCCATGTCTTTCCAGGCGATACTCTTGGGAAAAGTTTATGCCGACCCATCAATGAGCCTACGCAATAGGCTCCAGAATCGTTGACCCACAGGAAGACAAAGATACTCAGTGGCAACAGCGCATTGTATTGTTGCTCCCCTCCTGTCGTTTGAAAGGCGAGCAAATTGATGGTGGAGAACGGCAATGCGATATACATCTGACTGAGCATCGTGTATGCCCAGTTGTTGATGGGATTGGGTGCCTTGGTGAACAACTCGGAGATAATCAGATAAATAATGGTGATGAGATATGGGATGAAGACGGTGGACGAGGTCATTCCCATGCAATATCCTGCCATGGCCAGGAAGAGATACACTCCGGCCACAGTGGAGATGAACCTGTTGACCTGGATATCATCCCATTCATTGACCAAACGGCCGTATTCCCAAATGGTCAGTCCCGTAATCAGCGCGAAAAGCAGGACCATCGACTCTGCGCGGAAAAAACACGTCACCAGGATGGCTACAAAAAGCACCCCGGTGATGGTCCTTACGATGAAGTTTTGTTGTTTTTCGGTCATGGAATCAGGATTTTTGATTCTCAGATTTCTCGGACGAGTCAGACTGGTCGGATGAATCGGACAACTTGGGCATATCGGTTGTCTCTGCTTTCTCTGTTGTTTCAGGGCTTTCTTCCAACTGCAAGATTTCCTGTGAGCGGCTCACCCAAGGACGTTTTCCAAAGATGCGCTCCACATCCTCAGCAAAGATCACCTCGCGGCTGATGAGCAATTCGGCGAGGGCATTGTGCCCCTCTTTGTGCTCCAACAGGATTTTCTTGGCACGGTCGTACTGCTCGTTGACCATCTTGAGCACCTCGTCATCAATCACCTTGGCGGTGGTGTCGCTATAAGGACGTTGGAACTGATAATCCTGATTGTAATAGCAGATATTGGGCAGTTGCTCACCCATTCCCGCATAGGCG
>CAMZHP010000064.1 GCA_947306845.1 uncultured Prevotellaceae bacterium | reverse complement strand
CGCTGGAAGTCGGTGTTCTTCAAGATACCTTCCTCACTGAGGTAACCCAGAGAGAGGAGATAACTGGTGCGGTCGGTACCGCCGTTGACCGACAGGGTGTGCTCATGACGGAGAGCGCCCTTGTTGTAGATTTCATCATACCACTTGTCATCCCAAGCAGAAACAGCATCACCCTTCACTTTGCCTGTGATAGGATCAATCAGGGTTTCCCAGGTGTAGTTCTTGAACGGGTTCCACTGCTCAGGATTGCCGTTACCACCGAGGGTCGGACCGAGGTTGGCGATGGCATTTCTGGTGGCGTCGGCAAATGACAGGCCGTTGCCATACTGGTAGTCATTGCGGAGCGACTCGAAAGTCAGTTCCACAAACTCCTTCTGGTCGACAGTCTCATAATTGCCAAGACCGATATATGACCAACCCACTGTGTTGTGGAAGTTGACCTGCGGGCGGCCTTCCTTACCCTTCTTGGTGGTGATGATCACCACACCGTTGGCAGCACGTGAACCGTAGAGTGCGGATGCGGAAGCGTCCTTCAGCACGGTCATCTGCTCGATATCCTGCGGGTTGATGGCACTGATGGAACCGCCATAAGGCACACCGTCAACGACGTAGAGGGGTGAGTTGGATGCGTTGATGGAGCCAAAGCCACGGATCACGATGGAAGAACCTGAACCCGGCTGTCCGCTACCAGAAGTAGTCAACACACCAGTCACCTGACCGTCAAGGGCTTTGGTAACGTTGGTCACAGGACGGGAAACGAGTTTTTCACCATCGATGGCAGCGGCAGAACCAGTGAAGGATGACTTCTTGGTTGTACCGTAAGCCACGACCATCACCTCGTCGAGGACATTGTCATCGGGTTCGAGGGTGACGTTCATCCTGCTTGACACTCTGAGCACTCTCGTCTTCATACCTACGTATGAGATCTCAAGTTCAGTTTTGCCTCTTGGCACTGTCAGCGAGAATGCGCCGTTGATGTCGGTGACAGTACCAATGTTGGTAGCGCCCACGACTTTCACAGTGGCTCCCACCACAGGTTCGCCATCTTCTGAGCTGACAACGGAGCCTGTGACGTTAGTCTGTGCGTATGCGAGTCCTGCTGAGAGGATCAAGCATACGAAAAACATAGTTAACTTTTTAATCATAAACTCTCTCACTAATTAATTAATATAATAATGTATAATCAATCCAATAGATAGTTTCTACTTACTTTAAAAGTCGGCTTTTGGGTTATGGCCGCATCCCGCTGATGCGAGAAAGCATACTATATAGGGCACAAAATTAAACATATTTTGCATAATAACAAAAAAATTAATTAAAAAAAATATCGAGACAGCATATTTTTTGCATCAAAATGCCACAAAAAAGAGCAAAAAAATAACAGTTGTATCAGGGATTTCCGGCTGGGCTGACCAGGATTGCCAAGAGCACCAGGCATCCTAGGATTTTCTAGGGCTTTCTAGGGTTTCCTAGGATTTCCTATGGTTTCCTAGGGTTTCCTAGGATCTCCCCCTCCTTTGGAGGGGGCTGGGGGAGGTTATTACTTCTTCAGCTTCTTGATGGCGTGTTCGAGTGACTCGGTGGGCTCGATGATGTTGTAGTCAGCCCAAAAATCGGGATCATTGAAAAACGCCACCTTGTCGTAGAAAGAGTCACGCGAACTGAACGAATTTCTGCCGCTGATAGGCTCCGCATCCCGTGAAAGCAGGTCGGTGACCACCATCTCTGCCTCCACATGATAGGGTGAGGCGAAGAGTTTCCTTCGCCACTCGCAATAGAAGCGGACATCCGTGTGCATGTAATGGATGCGGCTGGTAGTGCCATCATAGCGGTAGGCCACGGTGACGGTGAATTCTCTGGGGCGGAACCTCACTCCGGCGGGTTTGCGGAGCAGGATGACCTCGGAAGCCCTTGTCTCATCAGACATGTCGAGCGACATCTCAATGCGTGAGAATGCCAGCGTCTGCCGGTCGATGTACATTTTCCCGTGGTAGAGCACATGGTCGGCCCTGGTGAGGGGAGCAAACGAAATGACAATCTGCGGCCGGTCGTTCTCCACCACCGGCACCTCCATGCGCAGGCGATAGAGTTCCAGTTCCTTTTCATCGAGGAGCATCTCTTGCTTCTTCATCAGGTCGAGCCCAATAGGCAGTGTCGGTCCGCCTTGTATCTTGGCACCGAGGGTGTCAGTCCTGCGAACGCTGACCAACCTTCTCCCCCGCTCTATCGCTACGCGGTCGGCTCCTGCAAACCGGTTGTACCCCACCTTATAGAGGTCGGTGACAGCCTCTGCCACATAGATATAACGCCTTCCTTTCTGCGTGGTCTCCCGATAAAAACACCTGAGCAGTTCATTGTCATGGCTGAAGTTATGGGGGATTTTCCTGACGGCCTCCTTGACAATCTCTTCTGGGTCCATGGCATTGACGATGACCTCGCTGAGAGTGATAGTCCCTGGTTTCAGCTTGATCTTCAATGGTTTTGAATCATATCCCTGAAGTGATACTTTGGTAGCGTTATAGCCCAAGCAAGAGACATAGATAGCCGATGGCTTGCGCAATGTCTTGAGTGTGAACTCACCGTCGGCATTGGTGACGGTCATCTCATGGCCATCGGGTGTCGTGACGCTGGCCTGCGGCAAACGCTTGCCAGTCGATGCATCGCGCACTTCTCCGCTGACAGAATGGCCAAAGGTCTGTGCCCACGACGGCATGGCGATGACAGCCAGGAAAAGTGCCAACCAAATATACAGAGTGCTTCTTATTCTTGTTTTCATCTCAACCTCCTGATTTTGGGTGCTAATATAATGAAAAAGCCACAAAAAAGCAAGAAAAGAGAGCTTTTTTCGACAAAATCTCTTACATTTGCAACATCTTAGAATCAAAGAAGATACAATCCGTCATCAAGAGTTAGGAATTGAGCATCATGCAAAATGAAGCCTTTAATATGAAAAACAACACAAAGACACAGAGGTACAGAGATTTTTCTTTTCCTCTGTGTCTCTGTAACTCTGTGTTGAATTTTTATATGGAAGTACTCTGCATCATTGTTCTGATGACTTCAATGGCAGGATGCGGGAAGCATCATCCGGGAAACGGGAATGAGGCACCTGTCTCCAAAATAAAGACACATCAGGAGACCGTGTTGCAGACCGACTCCTTCAGATATGCCCTCAAGACCGCCAATGGCAGTTGTGAGGTATATATCGACTATCCCAAGAGCGGCCCGAAGGCTGCCGTGGAATCGCTGCGGACATTCATCCGCTCCACCCTCTTCGAGAACGGCTGCGATACCATCGCCGACGACCCGTCGGAATGGGTGCGCCAATACTGCAACATCCGTCAGCAACACCTCAAAAAGACCCTCTCAGAGATGGGTCTGCAACAGGTGAGCGCGACCTACGCGCCCGAGGAGGGGATCGACATCCGCCTGACCTGCCTCTCCGACCGATTTGTCACCTATGAGGTTTACCGCTATTCCTACATCAGCCACGGTGCGCACGGAGAGTACTCCGACTATGGTGTCACCTTCCGGCTGAGCGACGGACAGCGTCTGAACCATATCCTCGACCATGTGGACGAGGCCTTATATGCCCATATCAAGGTGGGACTGCGGGAATATTTCGGGGTGTCCACCGACAAGGCGCTCGAAGACCTGTGCACCGCCGATCTCTCACTGCTGCCCATGCCTACCTTCCCACCTTATCTGATGAAGGACGGGGTGCGCCTTCACTACTCCATCTACGACATCTGCGCCTTCAACGACGGCGACCCGGTGGTGACCATCCCCTACGACATCGCATGGCCATACATGACTGAGGCAGCACGTGAGGCAGCTTTGGGGATGAAGGATTAAGGATTAAGAATTAAGAATTAAGAATTAAGGATTAAGAATTAAGAATTATGATTACCTTTGCTTGTCTGCTGCTTGACATGGGCTATTGCTTGGGGACGCGAAAATCGCGTCCATACGGAGAAGAATTTTCAATTATCAATCTTCAATTTTCAATTTTAAATAATTTTCAATTTTCAATCTTCAATCTTCAATAATAAAAAAAGATGTTTTATGAAATAAAAAGCCTTGATGATCCGAGGGTGGAGGTGTATAGCACACTGACGGAGGCACAGTTGCGGAGACGCATCGAACCCGAGAAAGGCATCTTTATCGCGGAGAGTCCCAAGGTGATCGACGTGGCGCTGCGGGCTGGATACGAGCCTCTGTCACTGCTGTGTGAGCGGCGCCATATTGAGGGAGATGCTGCCGACATCATCCGCCGCTGCAGCGACATACCCGTATATACGGGAGAACGGGAGTTGCTTGCCCAACTCACTGGCTACACGCTGACACGCGGTGTGCTCTGCGCCATGCGCCGCCCCCTGTTGCCCACCGTGGAACAGGTCTGCCATGATGCCCACCGCCTCGTCATCATCGAAGGCGTGACAGATACCACCAACATCGGTGCCATCTTCCGTTCAGCGGCAGCCTTAGGCGTCGACGGTGTGCTGCTCACACCCGACAGTTGCGACCCTCTCAACCGCCGCGCTGTGCGTGTATCCATGGGGTCGGTGTTCCTCGTTCCCTGGACATGGTTGCAGGACGGTGCACAGAGTCTGCATGAATACGGATTCCGCACGGTGGCCATGGCTTTGACCGACGACTCCGTCAGTATCGATGATCCTTGTCTGACCGCCGAACCACGTTTGGCCATCATCATGGGCACAGAAGGCGACGGCCTGCCCCACAACACCATCTCATCCGCCGACTATGTGGCGCGCATACCCATGGCCCACGGTGTCGACTCGCTGAATGTTGCGGCTGCAGCGGCTGTCGCCTTCTGGCAGCTAAGGAACCTCTCCCCCAGCCCCTCTCCAAGGGAGAGGGGAGTTATCTCCGCTCAATGATTTCCAAGCACATGCGGGAGTTGTGATAGGGACATTTCCAGAAACCGGCCTTGTCGCCACGCCGGTTGATGTTGCCATCTGGGTCGCAGCTCCACCACCACTCGCCACCAGCCCAGTCGATGAGATGGTCCTTGATGTATTGCCAGCATCGAAGGGCTTTCTGCAAGGCGTCCTCATCACCAAAATACTGGTAGAGGTTGTAGAAGCCCACCACGGTCTCTGCCTGCACCCACCAGTGCCGGTCGGTATCGACATAACCCGTGTCGAGATTGGCCTCGTGCACCATCGATCCATCGGCATTGAGACCTTTCTCCGAGGCTTTGGCCACCATTCTGACCACCTGCTCCACCTGCTGCAGCACGACTTCGTCGCCCAGCACCAATGCTGCCTCATGAAGCAGCCAAGAGCACTCGATGTCGTGGCCGTAGCTCTCGAGCTGTCCGGCTCCGCGTGTCCAGTCCATGCCGAAGAAGAGGTCAAGATGATGGGTCTCGGGATTCAGGATGCGGTCGGTGAAGATGCCGATGAGGTTGCGCAGCGCTGCCGCGACACGGTCGTAGGTCTCACGCGGCACGGTGATGCCCACGGGCACCACGGCTCCGATAGAGGGCACATAGTTGCACAGGCTGTTCTCGCGCATCTCCTTCAGGCAGCGGAAGAGGTTGGTATAGGGTTCGATGATGTGCAGGTGCGTGTTCTGCGACTTGGGGTAATTGGCATCCAGGTCCGACAACCGCATGTCGGCTATCTCGCCCCACTCGCGGGTGCACGCCTCTATATAACCGTTATGCTCATGGTCGAGCGCATGTTCCTCAATGCAGTCGAACAATTCCAGGGCATAGTCGAGAGCCTCGGGGTCTTTCGTGGCACGTGCATACTCCGAGAGTCCGTAGATGGCGAAACCGATGGCATAAAACTGCTTCTTGGTGTCCTTGGGCTGTCCTGTACTGTCCAGGCTCCAATACACGCCTCCATAATCCGGGTCGTAGAAATGGTCGATGACATAACGCTTCGCCCGAGTGGCCGCCTCCAGGTATTCCGGTTTTTGCAGCACCCGGTAAGCAGCAGAGAAAGCCCACAGGATGCGAGCATTGAGGATGGCGCCCTTCTCTGCGTCGGGATGAAGCGCACCCAGTCCGTCCATGCGGCCAAGGAAACCGCCGTTGGCCTCGTCAGTCATCTTGTCGAGCCAAAATTGCAGGATGTTCTGTTCGAGAACATCCTGCATTTCTTTTTTCAGTAAAGTGATATCCATTACTTCTTGATGGGATACAGTTTGATGAGGAAGATCATAATCAGGGCAATGGCAGCAGGGATGACAGAGAACAAGGCCCAGATCATGCTTCTCACCGATGCCTCGTCGGTGATTTGGATGAAGGTCTCACCCGCGTCGTTGGTGCCTGAGATAAATCCAGAGATACCCAGGAGCAGGGCGACGAGCGAACCCGAGATGGCGGTGCCGAACTTCTGTGCCATGGTGCCTGAGGAGAAGATGAGGCCCGTGGAGGAGGTGCCGTTTTTCTCTGTGGCATAGTCGGCCACATCAGCATACATCGACCACAGCAGGGGTGAGTAGAGACCGATGCCCACGGAGGTGAGGACGACGATGCCGATCAGCACCCAGATGTAGGCAGGATCCTTCGGAATGAAGAAGAACAGCGTGGAGAACACGGCGCAGAGGATGGCTGCCACGGTGAACGCCTTGCGCTTCGAGCCCATCCATTGGGTGAACTTCGGCGACAGACCGCCGAAGATCATGCAGGTCACCTCACCGAAGGTCATGAAGACCGTGTAGTTGATGATCAGACCGCTGATAGTGATCTCCTTGCCCAAAATATAGTCGAACATATAGCCTGCCACTGCATAACGGAACCCGTTGAAGAAGTTGGTGCAGATACCGATGAGCGTGAGGTAGATCCACGGTTTGTTCTTGAAAAGGTCGGCAAATGGCTTGAAGGAGAATTTCTCCGCACGGATGGGCTTGAGCCTTTCCTTGGTGAGCAGGCCGCAGGCCAATGTACCCAAAGCAGCGACGCATCCGAAGAAAGCGCCCAGCACGGCATACTGATGCTGCTCGGTGCCTCCCACGATTTTCTGCAGGTAGGGGAAGGCGAACAAGGTGACGAAGCCCATGGCGTAAGCACCCACCATGCGGTAGGAGGAGAACTGGTTCTTCTCGTTGTCATCATCGGTCATCACGCCGAGGAGCGAACCGTAAGGCACGTTGACGGCGGTATATACGGCCATCATCAGCAAGTAGAGCGTATAGGCATAGATGCGCTTGCCCACAGGACCGAAATCGGGGGTATAGAGCAACAGCGCGAAAATCAGTCCGAAGGGGATGGCGCCGATGATGAGCCATGGGCGGTATGTGCCCCATCGCGACTGCGTGCGGTCGGCCAGACTGCCCATCAGTGGGTCGGTCACCACGTCAAACATACGGGCGATGAGCATCAGCGTGGCGGTGTCGGCCACGGTAAGCCCGAATACATTGGTGAAAAACAAGGGGAAAGCGATGGACATGATTTTCCATGTGATGCCGCCAGCCGCCGCATCACCGAGCGCATAACCGATTTTTTCTTTTAATGAAGCCATTTTTTATCTTTTTAGAAGTTTTGGAGTTTAGGAGTATAGGAGTTTTGGAGTTTAGACAAATGCAGAAGCAAAAGTAATCAAAAAATTTGATTCCTCACCCTAAATTCCCTTTTTTCTTCTTATTCGAAGCCATTGGCCTTGTTTTTGGCTACCAGACGCTTGATGGTTTCCACTGAGGCGGAGGTGGTGAAACCATCCTCCGGCGTGTTGAGGCAGTAGTCCACGAGTCGGTCGATGGTGGAGGTGGCCACATGCATGCGGGTATCGCTCGACGCATAGTAGATGAATACCTTCCCGTCGTCGTCGGCGATCCAACCGTTGGCAAACACCACATTCATCACGTCACCCACGTACTCCCATCCCTCTGGTACGAGGAAATAGCCACCGGGCTGGGCAATGACACGGGTGGGGTCGTCCAGCGCCGTCATATACAGATAGAGCACATAGCGCAGTCCGCTGGCGCATCCGCGCACGCCATGGGCCAGATGCAGCCATCCGCGGTCGGTCTTGATGGGATGCGGGCCCTCGCCGTTCTTCACCTCCATGATGGTGTGGTAGTGCCGGGCGTTGATGATCTTCTCCTCGCCCACCTCGGCATGAGTGATGTCATCGACCAGCGCCCATCCGATGCCGCCGCCCGACCCCGTGTCGATGAAGCCATCCTGCGGACGGGTATAGAACGCATATTTGCCGTCGACAAACTCCGGATGGAGCACCACGTTACGCTGCTGGCAGCGGGATTTCAAATCGGGCAGGCGCTCCCAGTTCACCAAGTCCTTCGTACGGGCGATGGCAGCCGTGGCCGTGGCGGCAGAGAGGTCGCCGGGTTGGCTGTCATCATGCCGCTCCGCGCAGAACACGCCATAGATCCACCCATCCTCATGCCGGGTGATGCGCATGTCGTAGATATTGGTGGCAGGCACCTCGTCATCGGGCATGGTGATGGGCTCAGGCCAGAAGCGGAAGTTGTCGATGCCGTTGGGGCTCTCCGCCACGGCGAAGAACGACTTCCTGTCGGCACCCTCCACCCGCACGATGATGACATACTTGCCATTCCACTTGATGGCGCCGCTGTTGAGCGTGGCATTCATCATGATGCGCTGCATCAGATAGGGATTGTCCTTCTCGCAGAAATCATACCGCCAGGTGAGCGGTGTGTGCTCTGCTGTCACGATAGGATACCTGTATTTCGTATAAATGCCGTTACCACCCTCCAGGGGCTCATTGGGACGGCTGAGCAACTCTTCATGTACATCTCTGAGGGCTTCTGCCCTTTCTTTGAAATCTCTCATATTGCCAATTATTGTATTTCTTTTAAGAACAATGTATTCTCTGCCTCATAGAGTTTTTTGAAATCCGCAGCACTCACCTGGTCGGGGTCGGGAGCAAAATACTCCTTGCTGTAGTTGCGCCAGGTGTGGAAATAGCAGATGGGGTATTTGTCCATGACGGGCTTGAGCACGCGGGTCCACCAGGTGGAATCGGGAATGTTCTTGTAGCCACACTCAGTCATGGCCATCAGTTTGCCATTTTCCTTGGCAAAACTGCTGAGGAAGGTCAGGTCTTTGTCCAAGGCGGTCACGAACTCCTCCTCCGTGCCCCACTGGTAGGCATCCTCTCCGATGAGCGACACACGGTCGTTGCCGGGATAACGGGCGATGAAGCGCTCCTGCGTCCAACCGCCGTCGAGATTGGGCGAATAACTCCACAGCAGGTTGTCAAGACCCTCACCGGTGAGATAGTCCTGCAGGGTGTTCCACAGACCGTGGTACTCCTCGTCGCTGCACAGCTTCTGTCCCCACCAGAACCACGAACCGTTGTTCTCATGCCACGGACGGAAAATGACGGGCACGGGCACACCATCCTCGGTCTTGAGCGTCTTGAGGAAGTCACCCACACGCGCCATCCAGGTGGCGAACAATGCCTTGGTACTGTCGTTCTGCAGAATCTGCCTCACCACGGTACTGTCACTCACATCCCAGGCAGTACCACCGGTGACGGGATTACGCGGATGCCAACTGATGGTAATGATGCCACCCCGCTCATGATGCTTGATGATCTCAGCACGGATGCGTGAAAACACCACGCTGTCGAGGTTTTTCGCATCCCCCATCTCTATGCCGCCGAGGTCGAAGCCCATCACGGCAGGATAATCACCCACGATCGAGAGGATGTCGCTGCGGTCAACACCGGGCATGGTGTCGCCATCCCACTGGAGGCCATAGAACGGGTCGTCCTGATGACCATACATATAGCCTTTCTGCTGGAGGGTTTGCAGACGGCTGAGCAACTGTTCGGCTCCGGTCTTGGGAGCCTCTTTCACTTGTGTGCAGGCTATCACCAACATGGCGGCAAAAACCAAAAGAGCTGTATTTCTCATTGTTTTATGTTTTTGATGTTTTTTCTTGTATTT
Organism: uncultured Prevotellaceae bacterium; assembly: GCA_947306845.1. The sequence continues at coordinate 3,069 of CAMZHP010000064.1, read as the reverse complement.
ATTTAACAGACGCGATCATCGCGTCCCTACCCTTGCTCCACCATTTTCACAGTGGTAATCATAATTCTTAATCCTTCATCCTTAATTCTTAATTCCCATCTGCTGCAGGAGCCAGTTTTCCCATTCGTCCCACTGTTCCTGATACCAATAGTGGCCCGTCATCTGATAGATGCTGATGCTCTTGGGGGCAGAGACGACATTGTAAACCGACCAGGAAGAGGAAGGAGGCACCACCTCGTCGTTGTAGCCAAAAGTGAAGAACGAGGGACATGTGACACGCCGTGCGAAGTTGATGCCGTCGTAGTAACGTGCTCCCTCCACCTTCTTCATGTCGGGATTTTTCTGCTGATAGAAATAATGAGGCCATCCGCAGGCACGTTTCTGCAAGGCGATCTCATAATCGCACATGGCATCGTGAACGGCTGCCATATAGGTGATGCGCTTGTCGAGCGCTGCCACGGCGAGAGAGAGGAAACCGCCCTGCGAGGCTCCAGTGACACCCACATCCTTTCCGTTCCATTCGGGCAGCGAGGCGATGTAATCGACAGAGCGCACAGCACCTACCACGACCCGTTTGTAATAGTTTTTCTCGGGCTGATCAAGATTGCTCTCCCAATAGCCCTCAAAAGCTCCGTGATTGAGATTGTCATAGATTTTCTGCTCCATGGTGACAGGAATGCCATGAATGCCGATCTCGAGCACGATGGCGCCCTGCGAGGCCGTCCACACATCACCGCCATAGGGGCGCGAACCGGCTCCGGGCACTCGGAGCAGCGCCGGATATTTGCCAGGCTTCACCGGACGGCAGAGGATGCCGTAGATGCGTCCCTGCGGACGGTCGTTGACGAAACTCACCTCATAGACGTTCACCGTCTCTGTGCAGCGGTCGGGAAGCAAGGTCAGGTGCGGGTCAAGGGCATTCCTGCGGGCATCGCTGAGCGCTTTTTCCCAGAAAGCATCGAAGTCTGCCGGACATTTCGTGGCGGGCTGCAGCTGCTCGGGCGAGAACCCCGCCGTGCAAAGCCCCACATAATCCTTGCCGCCGACATGGGCGGTCACCTTGAGGCGGTAGAATCCCGGGGTCTTCATCGAACCGGTCCATTTCATCGTGCCATCCTTGAGGGTAACTCCCTTCTTGGTCACGTCGGGATACATCTCGGGGCCGGCCTCATAGTCGATGACGGCATTGTCGATGAGGGTGCCCGACCTGAGCACATTGACCACAAACTGGGCTTTCTCACCCACCTTGTAATTCCAGTCCTTGTGGTCGGGGGTGACGGTGACAGTGATGTTGTTGCCCCTGATCTGTCCCATGGCAGGGAGCAGTGAACACAGCAGGCAGAGCAGAAGAATAGATTTTTTTATCATAGGTTTCTTGTTTTTTGAAAGGGCTAGGAGTTTCTAGGGCTTCTAGGATTTTCTAGGATTTCCTAGGATTTTCTAGGATTTCCTAGGATTTCCTAGGATTTCCTAGGATTTCCTATTTATTTCCGATTTTTGCCATGCGGTCGACCTCGGCGCGGATGACCTTGAGGGTGGAGGTGTCGGTGGCGAAGACCGAGTTGAGGCCCTGTGCCTCCTGTGCGGGGTCGCCGGTGTAGTCGTCGCCTACCATCCATTGCTCATGCTGAGGGTTGGCGAAGCCGCCCCATCCCCAGAAATTGCATCCTGCAAAATGCCCCCCATTCTGGGCATTGTCGCCCACGAGGGAGAAGACATAGCGATAGAAGCCGTCGCGCCCTTCGGTGGTGATGTCCTTGGTGAACTTGAACCCATCGCGGGGATAGCCAAACTCCTCCATGACGAGGGGTTTGTTCAATCGGGCGCAGATGTCAAGGTGGCGGTCGATGTAGTTTTTCGTACTGTCACAGCTGGCTTTCAGGTCTTCCACCAAATGGTCGGGACGTGCCCACGACCAGTTGTACGGCCAGAGGTGGATGTTGCAATAGTCCACATTCTTGTCGGAGCAGATGCGCTCATAACAAGCATAGTCGCCCTCGCAGCCCCATGCGCCCTCACTGCCGATGGAGATGAGGTGGTTGGGATCGAGACTGCGGATGAGCGCCGAAGCCTCAGACAGCCATTTCTCAAAAGCGGGCAAAGCCTCACGGCTGAACGCACGCGGCTCATTGCCTATCTGCCATGACATGATGGCAGGGTCGTCGATGTACTTCACTCCAGTATAACGATTGGTGCGACCGAGGATGAAACGGACGTAGTCATAGAACAATTGGTGGGCCGTCTCATTGGTAGCATATTGCTCCACAAATTTCATGTAGGCTCCATAGCCGTCCTCGTTGGGGCGCGGCGCCTTGCCCTGTCCGGCATGCTCCAGATAGAAGCCATATCCCCCACTCCACTCCCAGGAGTTGTTAAGATAGAGCACAGCCACCATCTGGCGCTTGCCCATCTCCTGAAGCAGGAAGTCGAGACCAGCGAGGATGGTGTCGTTGTACACGCCTGGCCTTTCCTGAAGCGTCGGCTCCACCTTGGTGGTGATGCCCCGCTCGCCGTCGCTGCCCACCAGGATGCGGAGATTGTCGATGCCCATTTCCTTCATGTAATCGAGCTCGCGGCAGAGCCTGTCGCGGTCGCCGCCCTGTCCCTCGCTTCCGAGGATGGCACCATACCAGAAGTTGGTTCCCACATAATAATAAGGATGGCCGTCACGCACGAAATGTCCGTCGCTTACCTTGACAAAACTGGGTTCTGCCACCTGATTCTGACAGGCAACCATAGTAATGGCCATAGCTAATACAGATAAAAGTGTTCTCATGCTTTTGGGTGTTCGTTTGATGTGGCAAAATAAACAAAAAAAAATGAAAAAACGTGATACTTTCATGTCATTGTTTGATACAATTATTCGACTACAAAAAAAAGGCATGGCCCGCAATGATTGCATGGCCATGCCCGTAAGATTTTGTAGAGCCGATAGCTCAGAAGAGCACGTTGACGATGTCTGATTCTGTCCACTCCAGTTCTTCCCTGTCGCAGAGTCCCATCCACCAGAGGCCCCTGACTTCGGGAATGCGTCACCCAAAATACTTTTTGAGGTTGAATAGCGGTTTT
>CAMZHP010000063.1 GCA_947306845.1 uncultured Prevotellaceae bacterium | reverse complement strand
CCATGTTGCGGGCATCGTCGTTGCGGCCCAACTTCACAGCAGCCTCAGCAGCGATAAGATAGAACTCAGAGAACTTGGCGATATTGTATGGACGTGGGCTACCACCATTGACCTTGCTTCCAAGACCACCGGCATTGTCGGTGCGGTAGATACCGAGTTTCCAGTTGATGGGGTACTTCTTGCGGCTGATATGGTTGACAGCCACCACGAAGTCAGCGCGTCCGGGCATCTCGCCGAAGCCGAGTTTGCCGTCAGCACCGGTGTAGTTGATCTTGCTATCCTCGTTCTCAGGCACCCAGCTGAAGTAAACCTCGTTGGGAAGCACCTGCATGCCATTGGCGCCAAACACATAGGGCTCGCTGCTACCAGCCTTCTGCCAGTTGGTGTGATAACGCAGGGTGAAAGTAGCGTCGTAGCGGGAGTCAATAGCCTTGACATCATCCTCCCAGACACCGCCCTTCATGAAGTTGTCGGCGATAGGAGCCATACGGGTCCAGGGACGGCCAAGAGCCTGCACAGCCTCACGCTGGATAGGATTGATGACGGCACCAGAAGCAGCCTTAGCAGTCATCTCGGTGTAGTTCCAGGTCTCCATCCAATAGGCAAAGTTCTCAGGCGAGCCACCGCTACCCCAGCCATAGCCAGCACCACCGTTACCGAACTTCTCGTTCTCGTCGTGGTCGGCATAGAGCATGATCTCAGAGTTGCGGTCGTTGGTGGCGACGTTCACATCATAGAATGTAGGCTGCAAACCATAGGGGCCAGGATTGTTGATGGCTTCCACGGCTACCTGATAAGCCTTCTGGAAATAACTGTTGGCCTGACCGGCATCACGGTTGCACTCAGGATAGGTAGGAATCTGGTTGGGATTCTCCAACCACCATGCGTAGGTGAGGTAAGCCTTGGAGAGGAACAGACGGGCGAGGTTCTTGGTGGCTGTTCCTGTCAGACGAGGATTATCGGGCAGTTCAGCGACAGCCTTTTCCAAGTCGGCGAAAATAGCTGCATACACCTCGGGCACGGTATTGCGCACGGAGGTACGCACTGTGGAGGTATTGAACTTCAGTTCACCGGCACCCAGGTCGAGGGGCACACCACCGAAGGTCTGTACCAACAGAAAATAGTCGAATGCGCGGAAGAAATAAGCCTCTGCTAGGAGGGCATTGTCGATGCCGGCTGCAGCACCGTTCTCAATGATGCCATTGGCAGTGTTGATGTTGGCGAACGCTGTTCCCCAGAGGAGGTCGGAACGGCTGCTGGAAGAAGTGAGATTGCCCACACCTGAGAGGTCAGCATCCTTGAAGTTACCATCAGCCGACTGTGCATAGGTGTACTCATCGGTACCTGTCTCGCAGTGGTTGAGCCAATAGCCATTTCCATAGAAGTAGCGCAGGTGCGCATAGAGAGAGGTCAGACCGCCCTCGATACCCGTCTTCGTGTTGAAGAATGTCGGGTCGAACTGGCTGCGTGGCTGCTCGTCAAGGATATCTGAGCAGGAGGTGAAAGTGGTGGAAAGGCCACAGCACAACAAACCCGCAGCAAGGAAATATTTGATATTCTTGGTTTTCATATTCTTATCAGTATTAAATTGTCAATTTTCTGTCTTCAATTGTCAATTAGAATGTCACATTCACACCAAAGAGGAAGTTGCGGGTAGAAGGTGTATTGTAGCCTACGATCGGCATTCTGTGCTTACCGGAGTACTCACCATAAGCCACAGCCGTGTTCTGGTTGGCCCATGAGTTGGTCTCAGGATCAAGTCCGCTCTCGTTGGTAAACGGTGAGAAGAGGACGAACGGGTTCTGCACAGTAGCATAGAGACGCAGACGGCTAATGCCGAGGTCTTTCACTGCCTTCAGTTTGTCGAAGTTGTAGCCAAGGGTGATGGCACGGATCTTCATGTAACCAGCATCGAAATAGCCGAGAGTAGAACCATACTTGGGGTTGTCACCGCTTTGGATGCCGCCCGGTTTCGGATACTTGGCACCGGTGTTGTCAGGTGTCCAATAGTCCACGTCGAGTTGTCCACGACGACCGGTCAGCATGTTCAGGTAACCGTTGGAAGAGTGGATGGCACTGATCAGTTTGCCGCCCACTTGGAAGGCACCGATAACGGTCAGGTCAAAGTTCTTGTAACCGACGGTGGTATTGAAACCGCCGATGAGGTCGGGCTCCATGCTCATGATCTGACGGTCTTCCGGACCGATTGCGCGTGTAGGCAGTCCATTGGCATCGTAATCGCCGTCGTACTTCACCTTAATCATACCCACGTTGCCACCTGGTTCCAAGATATTCATGGCAGCCTCTTCACCTGCCTGCCACAGGCCCACATACTCATAGTCATAGATAACATCGATGGGATAACCCACAAACCATCTGTTGGCCTCATCCCTCTCCTTGATGACTTTTCCGTCCTTGGTGACCACATCAGCACCAGTCAATTTGGTCAGTTTATTGCGGTTGGAATAGAGGTTGATACCTGCCTCCCAGTTCCAACCATTCTTGTTGTCAATGATGATACCGTTGAGGGTGAACTCCCAACCCTTGTTCTCCGTATTACCGATGTTGCCGGTGAAACTGCTTACACCCGAAGTGGAAGGCATGGAGACATCGAGCAGGATGTCGTTGGTCTTCTGGATATAGTATTCAAACGAGCCGTAGAGACGTCCGCTGAAGAGTGAGAAATCAAGACCGAAGTTCCAAGTCTTGGAGTACTCCCATCCCAGTTCGGGGTTGGGCAGTGCGTTGACATAGTAACCAGCCTTGTAGGTGTCACCGAAGTTGTAGTTGCGCACGGCAAGTCCGCCGAGGGTAGAGTACGGACTGATACTCTGGTTGGAGGTCTCACCATAACCGACACGCAGTTTCAGATTGTCGACCCAAGTAATAGGCTCCATGAAACTCTCGCGGGAGATGTTCCAACCTGCACTGACGGCGGGATAGGTATGCCACTGATGTCCCTTTGCCAGACGTGAGGAGGCATCGGAACGGATAGCGGCGGAAAGCATATACTTATTATCATAGGAGTACATCACACGACCCATCCACGACATCAGACCGCTCTGCCAGTAACTGTAGTTGTTGAGGTTCACCTCGCCCACAGCCTTGTCGAGGGCATAGTACTGGAAGTAGTCAGCGGGGATATTCTGTGCGGAAGCACCTGTTGACTCATAGGTGGTCTGCTCAGCCGAGTACATGCCCACCACATTGAGGTTGTGCTTCTCAGCGAAGGTACGGTCGAAAGTGACCAGATTCTCCACCACCCAGTTGCGGGTCTGGTTCTCAGAGATTCCGCCGCCGTTGACAGCATTCTCATCCTTGTTGTTCACACCGGTGCCGGTGAAGTTGCCGCCCTTGGAGGAGCGGAAGTTCAAGCCGACGTTGATGCGATAACTCAGGCCTTCGATCCACGGGCATTTCACCTCACCGAAGATGGTGTTGTAGGAACCGATACCCTTGTTCTCATTGAGCCAGATATCCTTGTCTCTCTTCACCGTCTCCTTGGTGACCACAGACTGGTCGTCGGCGGGAAGGGTGACATAACGCTTGAGGTTGCCATTGGCATCATAGGGGCTGGCAAGCGGGCTCTTGCTCAGCACTCCGTACATGTCATTCACACCCTGTGTCACTCGGTAACTGGTGTTGGTGCTCAGTCCGAAACGGAACCACTTGCCCACCATCTGGTCGAAGTTGCCGCGGATGGAGATACGGTCATATTCCTGTGTGGGAACAGGAGACTCATCATGGTAGTAACCACCGCCGAAGCTGTAGCTGCCGCCATTGGTGCCGCCGGTGATGCTCACGTCATGGTTGTGGCTCACGCCAGTCTGATAGTACAGGTCCTGCCAGTCGGTGTTGGTATTGTCATCCTCATCAAGAGAATTCTTATATAAGCCAGCATACTGTCTGAACTTTGAGAAAGTTGGTCCATCCATCATCGGATACTTGTGGAACACCTTCTTGAAACTGACATATCCATTGTAAGATACCTTTGCTGGAGTACCCTGGCTGCCCTTGACGGTTGTGATAATGATCACACCGTTGGCACCACGGGAACCGTAGATGGCAGTAGCAGAAGCATCCTTGAGGATATCCATCGACTTGATGTCGGTGGGATTGATATCGGAGAGTTGTCCCATGAAGGGGATTCCGTCGAGCACGATGAGCGGGTCGTTGGAGGCACTCAGTGAGCGCTGACCACGGATGCGGATCTGCATCTCGGCACCAGGCTGTGTGGAGGTCTGTGTCATCAGCACACCGGCAACACGTCCCTGAAGGGCCTGTGCAGCATTGGTGGCAGCAATCTGGTTGAGTTTCTCACCATTGACGTTAGCCACCGAACCGGTGACTGCCTCGCGGCGCTGTGTACCATAACCGATGACTACCACCTCGTTGAGGCTGCCGCCTTCGGCTTCGAGCAAGACATTCAGATGGTTTTGATTGCCCACACGGATTTCCTGTGTGACATAGCCCACATAGGAGATGACGAGTGTGGCACCCGGATTGACATCGATGGAGAAATTGCCGTCGAAGTCGGTCACGACTCCGTTGGACGTTCCTTTTTCCATCACGGTAGCACCGATGAGCGTTCCTTCAGAATCACTCACCTTTCCTGTCACTTTCTTTGATTGCTGCACCTCATCAGCAGAATACACTCCTGTAGGCACGGCAACAGCCTGCTGTGTACTGAGCACCCCAAACAGGGAGCAAATACCCATCAGGCAGATGGTTTTTCTCAATTGAAAATGCATAACAGTACGTTTTTGATAATTAGGAATTATGTTAGGTTAAAAAATAATCGATAATAGGGACAGACTAATGACGTTGCAAAGATAAAAGAAACTAAAATACGAATGGAGAAAAAACGTTTCAACGTGATTCATTTATGTTTCATCATGAAAAAACCTTAAAAAAAACAAGAAAACGCCTGATTTGGATGCCAACAAAAAGGTGCGCCTTCTATTGGTGCACCTTATTATATTATTCTTTTCCTGTTGCTTCATCCGCATATTCTGTGGGTGTCCTCCCGAAATGCTTTTTGAAGACCGTGGAGAAATAGGTCTGATTGTTGAAGCCCACCGAATAGGCTACCTGTGCGATGTTGATTTTTCCCTCACGGATGAGGCGTGCAGCCTGCTGCAGACGCAAGTTGCGAATGAACTCTCCTGTCGAGATGCCCGTGATCTCCTTCATCTTGCGATGCAATTGGGTGCGGCTCAGCCCCACCTCTTCACATAGCCGGTCAACATTGAAGTCCGGGTCTTGCAGATGCTCATTCACCGTTTGCATGATGCGCTCCATCAGTTGATCATTGTTGCCCTTCACCTCCACATTCTCCATCTTGTCCTCCTGCGTCTGGGCTCCGCTGAATTTTCCTCTCAGGCGGCGCACATTATCGACAAGGTTGTCGACAAGGATATGCAGTTCCTCCATGTTGAAAGGTTTGGCCAAATAAGCATCGGCTCCCTTGCGAAGACCCTCAAGGCGGTCGCTCACCTCCACCTTGGAGGTAAGGAGGATGACTGGGATATCACTGATATTGGGATTGCCCTTGAGTTGGCGCAGCATGGAGATGCCGTCCATCTCGGGCATCATCACATCGCTGATGACAAGGTCGTAGCCTCCACTGTCGGTCAGCAGTTTCTTGAGAGCCTCTCGTCCATTGGGTGCCGTGTCAATGCGATACCACTGTCCCAGTTCGTTCTTGATATATTGTGCCACCTCCAAGTCATCGTCAACCACCAGCAGGCGGAAATTGCGAGAGCCCTGCTTATGTGAGCCCTGGGTTTCGCTGCTCTCATCGTCTACGATCTCCTCGGGTTTGAGGTGCTCCTTTCCTAGTGGAAGCTGTACGTCAAGACAGGCCCCTCGTTGTCCGTCCTTTCTGTTGTATGCCTTGATGCTGCCTCCATGCAGAAGAACGATGGCACGGCTCAGGTTGAGACCGATGCCTGTTCCCTCGATATGGAGGCCGTTGTTGTCTTTTCCCTGATAGAAGCGCTCAAACAGTTTTTCGGTATTCTCTTCCTTGAAGCCGAGTCCATTGTCCACCACACGCAGACTGAACGACTTCCCATCCTTGGAGAGAATGACACGCACCTCACCCCCGTCAAAAGTATATTTGAAAGCGTTGGAGAGCAGATTGGTCACCACCTTGTCGAACTGAATACGGTCTATCCACGCCATCAGTTTTTCATCCTCATGCTCAAAGGTGAAACGGATGTTTCTCTGGCGGGCATTGAACTGGAACAGCGAACAAATGCCTGTGACGAAAGCCACGAGGTCGGTTTCGCTGCAATGCAGGTGCATCTGGTTCTTGTCTATCTTGCGCTCGTCGAGAATTTGGTTGACGAGAAGCAGGAGGCGCTGTGCATTGCGGTCGATGATTTGGATGTCGTCGAGATTCTCCTTGTCTGTAATCCTCTCCTTCAGTTTGTTGAGCGGTCCCATGATCAGTGTCAGCGGTGAGCGGATATCGTGTGTGGCATTGATGAGGAAGCGCATTTTCTGTTCATCGAGGTCGGCCCTTCTGCGTCTCTCCCTGTAGTAACCTATCAAAATGATTGCACCGACAGCCAAAAGGGCGTACAGGAGATAAGCCCATGTGGAGGCATACCATGGTGACTGAACAACCACATTTACAATCAGTGTGCCATCATAATAGGTTCCGTTGGTCATGGCCCGCACCTCTATCTCATAGTGTCCGGGATTCATCCTGCTGAAAGCCACACTGTTGGAACCGTCCATAAAGGGTGTCCATTGACCTCCGTTAATGCGGTACTCATAATTGATATTCTCTGCATTGATGAAATCGAACAAAGAAAACTCCATGGAAAACGAGTTTCGGTCGTAGGGAATCTTATATGTATCGGAAAGGCATCCGACCGGTTTTCCATCAATGACGAAATTGGTAAGCATCACTTTTTCATCAGTATTGACAGCGGCACCCGACACCTCATCAGGATAGAACGTGACGATACCCTCAATGCTGCCAAAACTCACCCTTCCGTCTCCGTCGGTGGCAAGAGCGCCTAGAATGAATTCCCGGGCTTCAAGTCCGTTTCCTCCCACATGGCTGATCACACGCTTGTGGCGCTGGTCATACTGCCAGATGCCATTGGCAGAACTCATCCAAATATCACCATTCTGTGAACAAACAATAGCATAAATAGGTTTGTTGTCCACCTCCTTTATTCCCTTGAATCTGGAAACTTTCGAGGCAGAACGGTCAAATTGATAAAGACCCGTCTCTGTACCGATGAGAATAGACCCATCATTTTGTTCGCAGAGCGAGAAGCATTGGACACCTTTCAACTGCAAATCCCAGCCAAGGATACGGAAATTGCGGTCTGCCGGGTTCATCACACAGACACCGTTGGTGGTGGCTATCCACAGCAAACCACGGCTGTCGAGGAGGAAAGCCTTCACCCAGTCATTGCACAATCCGCCCAATTTTGGGTCGATGTGGTACATGCTGAACGACTCTGATTGTCCTGTTGCCGTATCAAAGATAGAGAATCCTTTTCCATAGTTACAGACATACAGATGTCCCTCGCCATCATCCGCCATGCAATTGATACCCCAGCCATCGAGACGAAGGCGCTGCGTGCTGGCACCGGTGAAAGGATTATAACTATAGAGTGTATTCTCACTTCCGACCCAGAAGTTCCCTTTGCTATCACGGTAGATGCAGTTGGCACCCGATGGTGAAGCAGGAGCTGGTGTTATTTTTCCATCGGCGTCAAACCGGTAGATGCCGCTTTTCTGTACGGTACACCACAACGCGCCATCATCACCCTGTATCAAACTGGAAAGGCTACTTCCCAACTGGATGTTTTGGGTGGAGAACTTCCACGTACGGAACGCCATCTTTCTCTGATTGAGTTGAAGCAAACCTTTTCTGGAGCAACTCACCCACAAGTTTTGGTCTTTGTCTTCAAAGATATCGTTGACATTCGCTGTGGAGAGATCATATTTTCCTCCGCCACTTTCCACTCTCTGCAGTGTCTTACTGCCTTTCGGGATGACGAACAATCCACGCCCAGAAGTTCCAATGTAAATATTTCCGGCATGGTCGACCATGGCTGTCCTCACCGACACGTTGGCCCCAATAGCGGAAAGGTCAAAACCAGCATCCGTGAGTTGTGCCGAAGCATAATCATAGCGCAATATGCCATAAGCACACACAGCAAGGAACCCCCGGGCATCGGTACGGAGGAATGTCATAGCAGGGCCATAAGGTGACTCAAAGTCCTTAGTGGCAGTGGGTTGAAGTCCACTTGCTTTCGCGCGGGTAATGGTAGAAGTCTGACAACCCCACCAAAAACAATGCTGGTCGTCCTCAAACAAGGCGGCCTGGAAATTGTTGGTCTCAGTGCGCGAGAACTGGCTCTCCTGAGAGATGACATCTTTGCCTTTACGGATGGAGTAGAGTCCGTAACCCGAGGTACATATAAGAATGTTCCCATCCCTGTCCTCACAGATACTTTCCACACGTGGCAAAATGCCCGTAGGGAAATGGTATCTCACAAACTGATTGGTGGCATGGTCATATCTGCTCAGTCCTCTGGCGCCTCCCACCCACAGGCGGTGCTTGCTGTCGGTAAAGAGGCGTGTGATTTCGTTACCCTGAATGGTAGTCGAATCATCCTCATCCGTATAATAATGTGTGAAGCGGTAGCCGTCAAACTTGTTGAGGCCAAACTGAGTACCCACCCATATATATCCATAATGATCCTGACAGATAGAATTGGTGGTGCTGCTCGACAACTTGTCGGCTGTATACAAATGCCCGCTGACTGCCCTGACAGACAGGACGGCCATCAGACACAACAAGATGAGAACAAGGACTTTTCTTCTCATAGGCTACAATTATAAGGACAGACTATTCCATGCGTCGAGGCGACTCCGTGCCAAACAGATAAGATGGTTTCCACCCACCACAATCAAGGATGATTTTCTCAAAAACGATGCCGGGATCCAGCGGTTCTATCCGCAGGGTGTGCTTCCCTGCACCTGCCGGCAGGTCCACCGTGCTCTCCACCACGCGCTTAGCCACGGTGGGATAATAGATGCTGTAGATATTTTCCGGTGCCTCATTGAGTTTGGAGTTGAAATTGATGGTCTGCGGAGTGCCGTCATCAAGAGTCACCCGATAGCACAATCCGCCCTTGTTGAGATAATCAAGTGTTGATTTCACCACGACATGGAGTTGCTTGACAGGCGATTGGGTCTCAAACCGGTAAACCAATGCCGCTCCGTCTACCCCAACGGTGGTGGGGCGCAGGGTGATGCCGCTGAGTGTTCGTCCAAGACCAGGAATCACGGTCCATTTGGCCTCAGCGGCATCCTTGCGGTCAAAGGTGTGCTCAGCCTCCATGGTCACCACACCATCCCGCTCTGCAAACACACTGTTCTTCCCTTCGGTATTCACCCTTTCTGTCCTCGGCATGATATTGCTGGGACCGAAATTGTCGTTCCAACTTCTGTATCCGATATGCTTCTGTATCATCATGCCATTCCACTTTCCTCCTGCGAGATCATGGTTGTAGGCGGCACACAGGATGGAGTCACGGCGAAAAGCCTCCGCCACCTTTTCTGCCCAACAATTGGCATCAGGGTTTCCCTCCTTGCTCAGCTGGTGGTTCATCGCCTGTGCATAATACATCTCATATATATTCGCCATTGCCTGGATGGGGAACAGGATGATTTGCTGATAGGCATCACGGTAGGCATCATCAAGGGTGACATACTGCCGCAGTGCCTCTTTCTCCAGCCTGTTGTAGTCGGCCACCACCCTCTCCCACTCTCCTGTGGAGAGGTTGTAAGTGCGGCTGTCGAGCATCTCAGCAGTGATGCGACCATTGTACTTGCAGCAGAGGTCGAGCAATCTTGCTGCCTCCTGCGCCTGACTTTCGCCAAACTGCTGCCGGCAAAAGTTGAGGGTATGGTCGGGGATGGACGCCCCGCCGTTCCATGCCATGTCAAGGAAGAACTGTATAGGGTACTCCATGGGTTTGAGGTCGCCTACATTGAGAATCCACATACGGTCGATACCGTTCTCATAAGCAAGGGTAAGTTGTTCCCACATGTGCTGGATGGGAGTGACGTTCAGCCACTTGGAGTTACGAGGGGCACCCACATAGTCAACATGATAATAGAGTCCCCATCCACCGGGATGGCGGCGCTCACGGGCATTTGGCACGCGGCGCACATTGCCCCAGTTGTCATCACAAAGCATCATGATCACGTCATCGGGCACTCGCATTCCCTGGTCGTAATAGTCGAGCACCTCTTTATATAAAGCCCACACCTGCGGTGTCTCTTTGGCGGGGCGTTTGGTGACATCACTGATGATCTTACGTTGCTGCTTCACAATGTCAAGCAGCAATTTAGTGTCGGCATCCTTACTCATCGCCTCGTCGCCATCGCCACGCATGCCAATGGTCACCACGTCTTCGGTTCCCTTCATGCGCTCGATGCCCTCACGGAAGAACTTGTCGAGCACGGCTTTGTTGGTGCGATAGTTCCATTGGCCGTATTCCTTGCGGTGGCGTGCCCATTCCTGATGGTTGCGTGCCATGGGCTCATGATGCGAAGTGCCGATGATGATGCCCATCTCATCGGCAGTGGCAGAGTTGAGCGGATCGTCGGCATAGAATGCCCAATCCCACATGGCAGGCCACAGGTAATTGCCTTTCAGACGCAAAAGCAATTCGAACACTTTGGCGTAGAACTCATGCCCGCCATAACCAGTGCCGAAAGTATTTTTGACCCATGTAGTAAGACAGGGAGCCTCGTCGTTGAGAAAAATGCCACGATAGCGTACGGCAGGCTCTCCATCGGTATAGGTTCCTTGCTTGAGCCATATCTTGCTGTGCTTGACGACTGGCACGTCTGCCCACCAATACCAAGGTGAGACACCTGCCTGGCGCGACAACTCATAGATGCCATAAATAGCGCCTCTCTTGTCGCTTCCGGTGATGCGCATCTTCTGACCGTCGATTTGAATGATGTATTTCTCCCTTGCTTTCATCTTGGGGTCAACAGCAATGCTGATGGCAGCATTGCCATCCTCTGCGACGATACTGCATGTGGCACCGCAGACCGTGTTGAGGTCTTTGCATAAATCATTCGCAGCACGAAGCACGCCCTTGTCTGCAGAAGCCACATAGATGTTCACCTTGTCCCCGTCATTGAGAAGCCATCCCTCACCATTGAAATTGACAAATGGTTCAGCGGCCTGAAGCCCCAAGGGGAATAGGAATCCCATCAGTAAGAAAAAAAGTGTACGCATAGTTTAATTGTAAATTAAAGTAGAGTCTTTTGCAAAAATACTTGTTTTTTGAAAGACTTTAAAAAAAATACCATTCAAATCGTCAGAATGAAACAAAATAAAAAACAATTGGTGGAATTGTTTGTTTCTGTATTCGACTTTCTCATGGTTTTTGTTTACTTTTGCATCACAATTCATATATCCATGCTCATCATCAAAGCACTGCAAACATTTGGCGAGTATCTGATACTCATGGGCAAGACATTCTCCCGACCTGAGAGGATGAGGATGTTCTTTAAGAAATATGTGAAGGAGATGTCAGACCTGGGCGTTGACTCCATCGGCATTGTGCTTCTCATCTCTTTCTTCATTGGTGCCGTGATTTGCATCCAGATGAAAATCAACATCCAAAGCCCATGGATGCCCCGGTTCACCACCGGATACACCACGAGAGAAATCCTGCTTCTCGAATTCTCTTCTTCTATCATGTGTCTCATCCTTGCTGGAAAAGTGGGGTCGAACATTGCTTCCGAACTGGGCACGATGCGCGTAACCCAGCAGATTGACGCACTGGACATCATGGGCGTGAACTCTGCCTGTTACCTCATCCTGCCCAAGATCATGGGAATGATCACCATCATGCCTTTCCTAGTCATCCTCAGTGCCACCAATGGTATCCTGGGTGCTTATGCCACAGCATATATCGGGCACATGATTTCGCCCGAAGACCTCACGGTGGGTTTTCAGCACGACTTTAATTCATGGTTTGTGTGGATGAGTATCATCAAGAGCCTTTTCTTTGCCTTCATCATATCCAGCGTCTCATCTTTCTACGGCTATACCGTGAAGGGGGGCTCGGTGGAAGTGGGCAAGGCAAGTACAGACGCTGTGGTGTCGAGCAGCGTGCTGATACTGTTCTCCGACGTGTTCCTTACCCAGTTGCTGTCATGACCGCCATCGGCTTATCCACAGGAAAATGATTGAGATAAAGAATCTATACAAATCCTTCGAAGACAAAGAGGTGCTGCAGAATATCAGTGCTGTCTTTGAGAATGGCAAGACCAATTTGATTATCGGTCAGAGCGGTTCCGGAAAAACCGTTTTGATGAAAAACCTCGTAGGCCTGCTTGACCCGACAAAAGGACAGGTGCTTTATGACGGGCGTGACTTTGTTGCCATGAGCAAACGGGAGAAGATCTTGCTTCGAAGGGAAATGGGAATGATTTTTCAAAGTGCCGCACTCTTTGACTCTCTTTCCGTGTTGGAGAATGTGATGTTCCCACTCGACATGTTCTCAACCATGAACTTGCGTGAGCGTGTGAAGCGCGCGCAGGACTGCCTCGACCGTGTCAACCTGATTGAGGCCCAGGAGAAATACCCAGGTGAGATATCAGGTGGCATGCAGAAACGTGTCGCTATCGCAAGGGCCATCGCCCTCAATCCGAGATATCTGTTTTGTGATGAGCCCAACTCAGGCCTCGACCCCAAGACATCACTGGTGATTGACGACTTGCTGAGCGGCATTACCAAGGAATACAACACGACCACCATCATCAACACCCACGACATGAACTCAGTGATGGGCATCGGGGAGAACATCATCTTTATCTATGAAGGACGCAAGGACTGGCAGGGATGCAGCAGCCAAATCATGGGCTCAACCAACAAACGGCTCACAGACTTTATCTTTGCAAGTGATTTGCTGAAGGAGATGCGTTCCAAGCTCAATGAGGATCATCTGAAGGAATAGGATCTAGATAT